>DGUE01000158.1:944-13981 GCA_002393895.1 Bacteroidales bacterium UBA4318 | reverse complement strand
TCTTGAAGTGATTCATGCGGCCGCGAAGAAGGCCAGCCTTGGTGTAGCGGCTCTTGCGCTTGCCGTGATAATTGACGGTATTGACATCGGCAACGGATACGCCATAGAGCTTCTCCACTGCGTCTTTGATCTGAAGCTTGTTCGCCTTGCGGTCTACCACAAAGCCGTAACGGTTCAAATTGTCGCCCTGAGCCGTCAGCTTCTCTGTTACTATTGGCTTAATAATGATTCCCATCGCTCAAATTATTTTTTCCTTTCTGCGAGGATGTCCTGAACGCCGTCCACCATCACGAGAGTGTTGGCCTTGACGATTGCGTAGGTGTTGATTTCATCAACGGTGATGACATCTGCATAAGGAAGGTTACGGGATGAAAGGAAGATATTGTCGGAGTTCGCAGGAAGAACAAAGAGCACATTACGGTCACCGGCCTTGAGGTTGGTGAGGATCTGTGCGAATTCCTTGGTCTTGGGAGCGTCCATCACGAAGGGCTCTACAACCACGATTGCCTTATCCTGAGCCTTGTAGCTGAGGGCGGAGCAACGAGCGAGGGACTTAACCTTCTTGTTGAGCTTGCTGTGATAGAAACGGGGCACGGGGCCGAATACGCGGCCACCGCCTACGAAGATATTGGCCTTGAGCGAACCGTGACGTGCGCCACCGCCGCCTTTCTGGCGTCCGAGTTTCTTGGTGCTGTGAGCAATCTCGCTGCGGTCCTTGGTCTTGGCGTTGCCATGACGCTGGTTGGCGAGGTACTGCACTACGTCGAGATAGATGGCGTGATCATTGGGCTGGATGCCGAAGACGTCCTCTGCGAGGTCGATCTTCTTTCCGGACTCAGTTCCGTCGATTTTATAAACAGGAAGTTTCATAATTACGCCTCCAAAATTAAGTAAGAACCCTTGGCCCCGGGTACGGAACCTTTGACAACGATAAGATTGTTCTCAGGGATGACCTTGAGGATCTGGAGGTTGAACACCTTTACGCGATCCTGACCCATGTGCCCTGCCATACGCATTCCGGGGAATACGCGTGAAGGCCATGAAGATGCGCCCATTGAACCGGGGTGACGCAGACGGTTGTGCTGACCATGGGTCTTTCCACCCACACCGGCGAAGCCGTGGCGGTGCACAACGCCCTGGAAACCCTTACCTTTGGAAGTACCGACTACGTCCACGAATGCAACATCCTCGGTGAAGATGTCGGCAACGGTGAGCGTGTCGCCAAGCTTGAGCTCTCCCTGGAAGTCCGCCGGGAATTCGACGAGCTTGCGCATAGGAGCAACCCCTGCCTTTGCAAAGTGACCCTGGAGGGCCTTGCTGGCGTGCTTTTCTGTTGTTTCGTCATAGGCAAGCTGCACTGCTTCGTAACCGTCGGTTTCGATAGTGCGGATTTGCGTGACAACGCACGGACCAGCCTCGATGACGGTGCATGGAAGGTTCTTTCCATCAGCACCGAAAACGGAAGTCATTCCGATTTTCTTTCCAATTAATCCAGGCATTGGTTTGTTAACTAATTGTTTATTAATACTTTAACAAAGTAACCCTTTTTTTGGGGGCTGCAAATATACGATTTATTTTCCAAATAACAAAGGAATAAAAGTTTTTGCTATCTTTGTGCTGATATGATGATATTGGACATACTCGGGTTTCTGCACCTGGGTTTCGCAGATATAATAGACATAATAGTCGTTGCACTAATCCTTTACGTAGCCTTCCGCTGGCTGAGGGGTTCGAGTGCCGTGAACATCTTCATCGCCATCCTGATGCTCTTCGTTATCCGGATCGTGGCGGTGGCCATGAACATGAAGCTGCTCTCCGCCCTGCTGGACACCATAATCGACGTCGGAGCCATAGCGCTTATCGTAATCTTCCAGCCGGAAATCCGCCAGTTCCTCAGCCGTATGGGCCGCTCCACCGGCATCACCGGAGAGCGCAGCGGGCTGCTCGAGCGCCTGTTCGGCAGGAACGCCAACGCCCTCGACGACGAATCCGCCAAGGAGCTTTCCCGGGCCTGCTTCGAGATGGCCGAGCAGAAGACCGGCGCCCTGATAGTGCTGCGCCACAAGAACCCGCTGCAAGACATCATGGACTCCGGGGACACTCTCGACGCAGACATACGCAGCAGCCTCATAGAGAACATATTCTTCAAGAACTCCCCCCTGCACGACGGGGCCGTGATCATAGGCGGCAACCGCATCCTGGCGGCCCGCTGCACCCTTCCCATCACAGAGCGCACGGACATCCCTTCCAAGTATGGGATGCGCCACAAGGCGGCCGTGGGCATCAGCGAGCGCAGCGATGCCGATGTGATCGTGGTGAGCGAGCAGCGCGGCACCATCTCCTTTGTGCGGGACGGGGTCATCACCCGTGTGGACAGCCGCAACCAGCTCAAACTCCTGCTGGATCCTCCCAAGAAAGAAAGCTAAGCCGTGGAAGAGAGTGTACGTAAACTGGAATCCAAGCTGGGATTCGACCGCATCCGGGCAATGATCGCCGACCGCTGCAGCACCGACTACGCCAGCGGCAAGGTGATGGAAGAAGCCTTCAGTACCTCGGCCGACATCATCCGCCGAAGGCTACTGCTCACAGACGAGATGCGCCTGGTGCTGATGTTCGAGGAGGGGTTCCCCACCACCGGATACATCGACGCAATCCACTTCCTGGAGCCCCTGGGGAAGGAAGGGACGCGCATAGACGTGCTCAGCCTCGGGAAGCTCAAGACCCTGCTGGACACCACCCGCCGCATCGTACACTTTTTCTCCAGCATCAAGGACGGCATTTACCCCAACCTAAAGGGCCTGGCCCGCAGCGTGAGCGTCTTCCCCGAAGTGCAGCGCCGCATAGAGCAGATCCTGGACAAGTACGGGGATGTGAAGGATTCCGCTTCGGATACCCTGTTTGACATACGCAAATCCCTCCGGAACAAGGAGGGAGCCATCTCCAAGAAGGCCGCCGCCATCCTTTCGCAGGCACAGGCTGCCGGGCTGGCGGATTCCGACGCCGGAGTCACCGTGCGCGAAGGGAAGTACCTGATTCCGGTGGCCACATCCTCCAAACGCAAGATGAACGGCTTCGTTTACGGAGAGTCCGCCAGCGGCAAGACCTCCTTCATAGAGCCGGCCGAGCTGATAGAGCTGGAGAACGAGATTGCGGAACTGCACTTTGCCGAGACCCGCGAGATCGAGCGCATCCTGCTGGAATTTACTGAGTTCCTCCGTCCATACGTGCCGGAGCTCATGGGCAGCGCGGCTTTTGTCGGAGAGATAGATTTCCTGATGGCCAAGGCGCGCACCGCCCTGGACCTGCGGGCCGGCATGCCCGTGATAGCGGACGACGGGGTGCTGAACCTGCGGAAGGCCCGCCATCCCCTGCTGGAAAAGGCCCTGGAAAAAGAAGGCCGCAGCATAGTGCCGCAGACCGTAGTCCTGAATCCCGAGAAGCACATCCTGCTGATTTCCGGCCCCAACGCAGGCGGCAAATCCGTCTGCCTCAAAACCGTGGGCCTGCTGCAGTACATGTTCCAGTGGGGCATGCTGATCCCCACCTCCGAAAGTTCGGAAATGCCTGTGTTCGAGCGCATTGCGGTCAGCATCGGGGACGACCAGTCCCTCGAGAACGACCTCTCCACCTATTCCTCTTTCCTCTCGGACATGAAGGAGATGCTCTCGTATGCGGACGCGCGCACGCTCATACTTATAGATGAGTTCGGATCGGGCACGGAGCCCGCGGCCGGAGGCGCCATCGCGGAGGCTATCCTCGCGGAACTGGACAGGCGCGGGGCCTACGGAGTCATCACCACCCACTACACCAATCTCAAACTATATGCTTCCGGCGCCGATACCGGGGTAATCAACGGGGCCATGCTCTTCGATGCAGCCAAGATCGAGCCGCTGTTCGTGCTGGAGACCGGGCTTCCGGGCAACTCCTTCGCCTTCGAGCTGGCCCGCAAGATGGGGCTTCCGGAAACCATAGTCCACGATGCCGAAACCAGGGCCGGGGAAGAATTCGTGGGCATAGAGCGCAACCTTCGCAAGATAGTCCGCAGGCGCAAGGCCCTGGACGAGAAACTGCAGAAGGTGAAGTCTACCGACAAAGAGCTGGAGGGCCTCACCGCCACATACCAGAAGGAGCTGGAAGATATACGCGAGCAGAAAAAGAAGATTCTTGAGAGCGCGAAGAAGGAGGCGGAGGACATTGTGAAGGGCGCAGGCAGACAGGTGGAGCGCACCATTCGCGAAATCAAGGAGAGCCAGGCGGACAAGGAGCGCACAAAAGCAGCCCGTGCCGGGTTGCAGGGCTTCCTGGGGGCGCTCGAGCAGAAGAAAACAAAGGATGAATACATAGACCGCAAGCTGGAGAAACTCCAGAAGAAGCAAGGGCGTAAAGACAAGCCCTCAACCCCTTCCCCGGTGCAGAAAGAAGGCCCGCTGAAAGTGGGAGAAAAAGTGAAGGTGAAGGCATCCGGCATGGTTGGAGAAGTGTCCAGGGTATCTTCCAAGGCGGTTACGCTCATCATCGGCAGCATCAGCAGCACCATGGCCCCGGAAGCCGTGGAGCGCATCTCTTCCAACGAATTCAAGGAGATTTCCCGCAAGGTCTTCAGCAAGCCGCTGCAGCATGTAGACGAGAGCATCACCACCCGCAAACTCTCGTTCAAACCGGAGATCGACCTTCGCGGAGCCCGGCTGCAGGAGGCTCTGGAGGCCGTGATGCACTACTGCGACGACGCCCAGATGCTGGGAGTGCACAGCGTACGCATCATCCACGGCAAAGGCACGGGGGTGCTGCGCGAGGAGATACAGAAGTATTTGCGGACAGTGCCCGGAGTGGCCTCCGTGGCCGATGAAGACATACGCCACGGCGGCACAGGAGTAACGATAGTGGAGTTTGAGTGATGGATGCCGTAGGGAAGAAGGGAGAGGATGCGGCCTGCCTCTGGCTGGCATCGCACGGGCACACGGTGCTCGAAAGGAACTGGAGGGGCGGAAGGTGCGAGATAGATATCATAAGCGCCGATGGAGCGGGCCTGCATTTTGTGGAGGTGAAAACACGGAAGGCTCCCGCCGCGGTGGATCCGCTGGCAAACGTCACGGCCGCCAAGCAGAAGCATCTGGTGCAGGCTGCACTAAGCTATCTGCACTCCGGCGGACGGCGATTTGCGGATGCGGAAGTGAGTTTTGACATTATAACAGTGATTTTGGATTCAGATACCACATACATTCAATACTACCCACAAGCTTTTATACCAATTTATGACTGACCATAGATATTGCGTTATCCTCGCCGGAGGCATCGGGTCCAGATTCTGGCCTCTCAGCCGCGAATACAAGCCCAAGCAGTTCCTCCGCGTTTGGAACCAGGAAAAGAGTTTCATCCGCTATACTTTCGAAAGGATGGCACGCACCATCCCCGTGCAGAATATCTACGTCGCCACTCTTGGAGCGTATAAGGAGATGGTTATGGAGCATCTTCCGGAGCTGCCGGAAAAGAACATAGTGCTCGAGCCTTATGGAAGGAACACCGCTCCCACCATAGCATACACCGCACATCTGCTCCGCGACATAGACCCCGAAGCAGTCATGGTGGCAGTGCCTGCAGACCACGATATCTCCGACAATGCCATGTTCGACCGCAACATGGTGCGCGCACTGGACTATGCCGCCTCGCACGACGTGCTGCTCACCCTCGGAATAGTGCCTTCACGCCCGGACACCAACTTCGGTTATGTGCAGGTGTCGGGTGGCAAGGATGCGTGGACGCCGGGGGATCCGGTTCCCGCCAAGACCTTCACCGAGAAGCCCGACGCCGAACTGGCCAAGGTGTTCGTGGACAGCGGCGAATTCCTGTGGAACAGCGGTATCTTCGTATGGAAAGTGGGCGTCGTGCTGGACGAAATCCGCAAATGCTGCCCCGAAATCTACAATGTGTGGAAAGGATGGGACAAGACGCAGCCCAAAGACCGGGAAGCTTTTGTGGAGAAGGCGTATTCCGACAGCATGCGCATCTCCATAGACTATGCGCTGATGGAAAAATCCGACATCGTCTGGGTCCTTCCCGCCAAGTTCGTCTGGAGCGATATAGGCAGCTGGAGCACCCTGTATGAGGCCTCCTGCGACCCGGCCGACCACTACAACGCGGTTTCCATCGAGGGAAAGAGCCTGGTGCGCGACGTGTCCCGTTCCGTGCTCGCCAGCACTGCGCCGGGGAAACTCACAGTGGTGAGCAACCTCGACAATTTCATGGTTATCGATACCGACAAGATTCTCCTCGTGTGCCCCCGCGACGACCGCAAGATGCAGGAAATCCTTTCCGAGATTGCCCTCCCGGAATACAGTGAATTCAAATAGGGTTTAGAGTTCGGCCTTGACCTTCCTGTCTGCCTTGACGAAGCTGACGGAGAAGCACAGCATAGGAGTGGACACCATTTCTTTCAGGTCGCACAACTGTTCTGTGTAGAGACGGAAGCGCAGGTAGGTTTCTTCCCTTTTATGCTTTCCCCTCATGAAACTGAAGCTTTCAGACTTCTTGAGGTCGTACGCTGCTCCAAGCGTGTACATCAACCCGCCGGCAAGTACATTGTGCTTGGAAACACTGCCGGCCGTCTTGCTGTTCACAATGGCATTTGCATAACCAGCTCCGGCAGTCAGCAGAAGCCTGCCTTTGTCGAGATCGAGAACTGGGTATTTGTATGTGGCGGCAAAGGAAATATATGGCACAGCGGCCTTCCTGTCCTTTCCGGAAATGAACAGATAATCGTTTTGTGTTTTCCCGATAGCACCCGTCAAGTCGGCTCCAAGATATCCCTTCCCAACGAGGGCCCCCAGTTCACCAGTAACACCTACCATAGGACCAACCAGATTGGACATCTCTCCCATAGGGACGATAACGGCGGCGCCAAGCCCTATAGAAGAGCCCTTTTTCAACTCGCTGTATTTGATAGATGTAATATCAAAATGCTTGTAATCCTTTACGGGATAGTCATATACGCCTGTGGTTTCCGCTTCTCTTAGGGCTTTCAGATAACGCTTGTAAAAGCGGTTGGAAACCTCGGTCACCTTATCTTTTGAGAGGAGTATCGAGTCTTGACAGGCCCTGGCCCAGGATTCGGCAAATTCAACATTGCCATCGGCCGTACCATCGATCTTCAGAGTTTTGACTTCGATATAACGGTATTTGATTCCATCCTTCTCGACCTGTTTCCTTTCGGCGGACCAGATAAAAGACGGGCCTGTATTCTGGGCCAGACCAAGCTGGGCGACCAGGCAGAAGATTGCGGACAATAATATGCTGTGTTTCATAGTCTGGCTATTTTTTCTTCCAATTATACCATTTCCAGATATCAGATGCATTCGGCCTGAAGATGTCCAGGCCTATCTTGTTCTTTTCCATGTCATAATACATATAGGCATTATCGGCATCGATGCCAGCCTTTTTCGCGAAGGTCAGCTCCCCAACAATGACGTATTGCTTAAGCAGCGGACTCCAGGCCATGGGCTGTTCCACATTCAGGTAGGTGCAACTATCCTCCCCATGCACAATAGGAAGCACGCAGCTAAAAACCCAGCGGCCGTCCTTCTTAATAATCTCCGCCTTAAGGTCGGGGTACTGCACACCGTCCGGCAGAAACTGCGGCTTGGCATCGATGCAGTACTGGCTCAAGACATATTCTCCGGAAATTTCTTCCATTCCCTTGTCCACGGCCGCCTCCTTGCCGCAGGAGGACAGCAGAAAAGCAAGGGCCAGGATTAAAAATAGTTTGTTTTTCATTATATATCAGCGTTATATGATGAGTGTTGCACAAATATAGGTAAATACCACATTGTATAAATCATTTTTTTCATAATTTTGTGTGTATGATAGATTACGCATTGTTCGAAGACATACTCGGATTCGATTCCACGTCCGGAAAGGAAAGGCCGCTGGCCGAGTTTCTTGCCAAACGCTTGAAAGCTCCGAAGGTGGAGACTTTCGAGGTCGGCGACGGAACTTTGAATCTGCTTTTAAGCTGGGGTGTGCCGCGCGTGGTGTACTGCACCCACATGGACACTGTGCCGCCATACATTGCCCCCACCGTGGGAGAATCCGTAATCCGCGGGCGCGGTGCGTGCGATGCCAAAGGGCAGATAATCGCTTTATACACAGCATGCTGCGAACTGGCAGCTGCCGGGCGCGAGGGCTTCGGGCTGCTGCTTCTGAGCGGCGAGGAAACCGGCTCCTGGGGGGCCAAAGCCTTTGCCAAACTCCCCTTCAAGGCCGACCTGCTGGTGATCGGCGAACCGACAGAGAACAAGATGATATCCGCCTCCAAGGGCACCAAGGCCTACGAACTGGTGTTCAAGGGGGAGGCTTTCCATTCGGGCTATCCTCAGTTCGGCAGCAGCGCGGTAGAGAAGTTCGTGGATTTTGTGAATGCGCTGCGGACCAAGCACTTCCCCTTCGACGACGTGCTTGGAGACACTACATACAATATAGGGAAACTGGCCAGCGACAATCCCCAGAACATACTTAGCCCGGAACTGAGGTGCCGCCTTTATTTCCGCACCACCTTCGCTTCGGACGGCATTGTACATGAATGGATGATGCGAGATGTCGCCTCCCAGCCCCACATAGAAGTCACCCATATCGGAGGCGATATCCCCGCGGACTACACTACCTTTGCCGGATTCCCCGCCGGGCCGGCTGCTTTCGGCAGCGACGCTCCGCATCTTACGAACTTCCACCGCAAGATTATCTGCGGCCCCGGCAGCATCCGCCACGCACACCGCGACGACGAGCACGTGCTGGTCGCCGACCTCGAGCAGGCGGTAAGCAATTACGTAAGATTTTTCGAACTGGCCTAGATCAGGCCTTTCTCAAGCATCAACTGGGCTATCTGCACGGCGTTGGTGGCGGCACCTTTGCGGATATTGTCGCTGACGCACCAGAAATTAAAGGTGTTCGGCTGGCTGAAATCCTCGCGAATGCGCCCCACGAACACATCGTCCTTCCCCCAGGCGAAGAGCGGCATGGGGTAGACGTTGTGCGCGGGATCGTCCTGCACGGTGACGCCCGGCTCGGAAGCCATCAGTGTGCGGACCTGCTCCAGGGTAAAGGGCTTGCGGGTTTCAACGTTGACGCTTTCGGAATGCCCGCCCTGCACCGGCACGCGTACGGTGGTGGCGGTAACGGCGATGCTCTCGTCCCTAAGGATCTTCTTCGTCTCGTTCACCATCTTCATCTCCTCCTTGGTATAGCCGTTCTCCAGGAAGGAGTCGATGTGAGGGAGGATGTTCTGGTCGATGGGATAGGGATAGACTGCGGGGTACTCTCCCCACTTGCCACCTGCCCTTTCGGTGTTCATCTGGGCGATGGCCTTATAGCCGGTGCCGGTGACACTCTGGTAGGTCGACACCACTATCCTCTTGATACCCAGCTCTTTATGTATGGGCGCGAGAGGCAGGACCATCTGGATGGTGGAGCAGTTGGGGTTGGCTATGATGTAGTCGTCGGCAGTGAGCACGTCGCCATTGATCTCAGGCACTACGAGCTTCTTGCCGGGGTCCATACGCCAGTAGGAGGAGTTGTCCACCACCCGGCAGCCGACCTCCGCGAAGCGGGGTGCAAGCTGATGCGAAGTCTCGCCCCCGGCGCTGAAAAGCGCCAGTTGCGGGTGCGCGGCGATAGCATCCTCCGCACTCACAACCGTACACTCGCGGCCCTTGAAGGCCACCTTTCGGCCGATGGATTTTTCCGACGCGACGGGGATGAGTTCATCTACCGGAAAATTCCTTTCCTCCAGCACCTGGAGCATTCTTGTGCCCACCAGACCCGTGGCACCTACGAGAGCGACTTTCATATCTAAACTGCTGTTTGTGCAAATATAGCGTTTTTGTGGTATCTTTGCGCTATGTTTTCGAAGACAATAAAGTATCTTGCCGTGGCCGGCGCAATGCTTTTCTGCCAGGTGCTTCCGGCACAGAAATTCAGAGTTGACGGTTCCGTGGAACTCTATTCCGCATATGTCTGGCGAGGGGATAAAGTCTGCGGCACGCAGTTTTCGCCATCGGTGAGTTTCAATTACGGCGGATGGACGCTGCAGAGTTTCGGTTTCCTGGCAATAGACGGCAGCTACAAGGAGATAGACTGGGATCTCTATTACAGATACAAGGACTTTTCGTTTCATTTCGCGGACTATTTCTATCACGGCAACGCATACACCGCGCCGGAGAATTACTTTAATTTCAAGAAGGGAGAAAGCACCCACGTGCTGGAAGGAATCTTCTGCTATGAGCCGGAAAACCTGCCCGTCGCAGCCCGGTGGTTCACCTTTGTTTTCGGCAGCTGGCTGCCGCAAGCCGACGAAAGCCTTGGGAGGAACACGTTTTCGTCTTATCTGGAACTGGAGGCCTTTCACAGATTCGATAACGGCGGCAAGCTATCGCTCTTCTGCGGATCCAGCGTGCTGAAGGGCGCCTACACCAACTACACCCGCGACTTCGCCGTGATCCACCTCGAACTCCGCTACACCCGCGACCTCGACATCGCCGGCGCAGCCGTTCCGGTGACCGCCTCATATACAATTAACCCCTACGCGCACACGAGCTACCTCAATGCAGGCGTAGGAATCAGGTTCTAGGAGAGGCTTACCTCAGAATATCATTCAATACGGATGAGGCGGCGAGGCGGGCTCCTTCGCCTGCACCCTGGATCAGCAGGGGGTAGGGATGGTAGGCGCTGCGGACGATGATGGCGTTTTCGGTGCCTTTGATGCGATAGGCGGGATGGCTGGCATCAACGTTCTGCACGCGGATGGCAGCCTTGTAGCCGTGAGGACCGGAAGGGTCCTTCACCAGAGAGGCCACGAAACGCTGGCGCTGATGCGCGGCGTCGGCGGCGGATTCAAGGGCGGCAAACCTTGGCTCATCTGCCTCCAGCCTGGAGTAGAATTCTTCCAGTGTCAGACCGGCATATTCCGGGCCGATAACCGGCTCTATCTCAACATCTTCCGCCTCCAGCGGCACCCCGGCCTCGCGGGCGAGGATCAGCAATTTGCGAAGAGCCTCCCGGCCGCTGAGGTCGATGCGGGGGTCGGATTCAGTCAGCCCCTCGTTCTGAGCCTTACGCACTATCTGCGCGAACGTGCAGGGGGTGAGGGTGTATTCAGAGAGGATGCGGTTCAGCGTGCAGCTGACTACCGCCTCGATGGAGATGAGTTCGTCGCCGGTATTGGCTCCTGCGGCGATGCTTTCCACGGCAGGTAGGGCAGAACCGACGGTTGTCTCATAGCGGAGGAACACCCCGTTTTCCTGGGCGGCGGCGTGCATTGCAGCGTACTCCACGAAGGGCACTGCCAGCGCCCGGCGGTTGGAACTCACTATGTTGATTCCCTCCCGCAGAAGCCCCTCATACTCCCTCCAGATATCCTCGCTGTCGGTCACATCCACGAAGATACTCCCGCGCGGAGCGGTCTTCCGGACGCGGGCGGCAAAGCCATGGTCGCCGCTGGCCTCCTCGATGCGGAGGATCTTGCCCGTGCGCTCGGCGATGCGGTCTCCGGAAGTGCGGATCAGGTCCACCAGAGCCGTGCCGACGGCACCCTTTCCGGCGATATACAGGTTCAGCGTGGTGCGCGGCGCCATCTCGAAAAACTCCCGGTGGATGGCATTCAGGGCCTCCCGGGCCACCGCAAGACGGACTGTCGCGTAGATATTGGTGCCGTCCGACGAGCAGGCCAAAGTCTTGATACCGGCCTTCTTGAGGCTGTCTTCCACCCTGGCGCAGGCGGCCTCGCCATTGATGCGGCCGGTGCTCACAAGGCAGATAAGGGATTCCCCCTGCAGGGTATCGTCGGTGCTGGTCACACCCATCCACTCGCCAAGCTCGGGTTCAGGCATGGCGGACACCACCGTGCCGGGGTTCTCGGGCTCGAAAGTATTGAGGATGTGGATGGCGATGCCAGCCTCCATCGCGGGCTGCACGGTGGGTGCATAGAGCACCTTGGCACCGTGGGTAGCCATATCCAGGGCGGCCTGATAGGGCATTTCGGGGATGGTGCGGGCGGCCGGAACCATTTTGGGGTTGGCGGTCATTATGCCGGGCACGTCCGTCCAGATTTCCAAGCGATTGGCCTTGAGGGCAGCGGCATAAAGAGCCGCACTGAAATCAGACCCGCCACGCCCCAGGGTTGTCACCTTTCCCTCGTATTCACTGGCGATGAAACCAGGTGCGACGAAGATCTCCACCTCGGGCTCCAGGGCCACTGCGGTGGATATGTTATTGTAGGTAAGGGTGGGGTTATTCTTTATGACGAGGATGCGGGAATCCAGCCATTTGGTGCGGAAACCCTCGCAGCGGAGTTTTTCCGCGATTATTGTAGTGGAGAAGAGTTCTCCGAAGGTGACCATCTCATCTTCAGGGGCGGCGGCGAGTTTGCCGAAAAGGGTCTCGGTTTTTTCTGAAACCGCTTCGCGCTCGGCGCCGGTAAAGAGCCTCCGGATAATATCCAAGTGCCTGGTTTTCAGGCTGTCGAGCATCACCTGGCGCTCAGCGCTGCCACGCTCCGTGCGAGCCAGACCAAGAAGGGAATCTGTGCATCCGGAGATGGCAGAACAAACCAAGGCCACCCGGTCTCTCCGGGCAGCCTTGGATACGATGTCGAGAACTCTCGAAATGTTGGTGGCGTTCGCGACCGAACTGCCGCCGAATTTGAGGACTTGCATTTTAGTCTTCCTCCTGCTCCTGGGCAGCGTAGTCGGCAAGAAGCTTGGTCTGCACTTCGGCAGGCACAGGCACATATTCCGCGAACTTCATGGTGAAGGTTGCGGAACCGCCGGTGAGCGAGCTCAGGGTGGTGGAGTAGCGGTAGAGCTCTGCGAGCGGAACACGGGCGTGGAGAACGGTGAAGTTGCCTTCCACATCCTGGTTCATGATCATGCCGCGGCGGGTGTTAAGGTCGCTCATGCAAGGGCCTACATAGTCGCTGGGGGTGAAGATATCCACATTGTAGATAGGCTCGAGGATTTTCGGACCTGCATTGCGGAATGCCTCACGGAAGGCGT
>DGUE01000158.1:0-798 GCA_002393895.1 Bacteroidales bacterium UBA4318 | reverse complement strand
GTAGGAACCGGTGAGAGGGCCTTCCACCATACGCTCCTTGATACCCTTGAGGATTGCGGGCATGAAGCCAAGGTCGATGGCGCCGCCGACGACGCAGTTGTAGAACTCAAGCTTGCCGCCCCATTCGAGCTCGGTGATATCCTGAGTCTTGATGTTGAGCTGCTGCTCTTTGCCGTTGATGACGAACTTGGTGTTGAGCTCTCCCTCTGCAGGGCAGACAAGGAGATGAACCTCACCGAACTGGCCGGCACCGCCGGACTGCTTCTTGTGACGATACTGAGCGGTTGCGACCTTGGTGATGGTCTCGCGATAAGGCACCTTCGGAGCATAGAGCTCGACGTTGAGCTTGAACTCGTTGTTCAGGCGCCACTTAACAAAGTTGATGTGCTGCTCGCCCTGGCCGCTGAGAATGGTCTGGCGGAGCTCCTTGGAGTACTCCACGATAGCGGTAGGATCCTGTGCTGCAATCTTGTTGAGGGCGTCGCCCATCTTGGCCTCGTCGTTCTTGTCGACGGGCTTGATGGCGCAGCGGTACTTGGGCTCGGGGAACTGGATGTGCTCGTAAGCCTCGCATCCGCTCTCTGCCAGGGTAACGTCGGTCTTGCCGGCCTTCAGCTTCATGACGCAGCCGATGTCGCCTGCGCGGAGCACGGGAACCTTCTCTTTCTTGGAACCTGCCACGGCGTATATGGCGGAAAGACGCTCGCTGTTGCCGTTCTCGGGGTTGGTAAGGTCTGCGCCTTCCTTGAGCACACCGCTCATCACCTTGAAGTAGGAAACGTCACCGAGGTGCTGCTC
>DGUE01000178.1:472-4459 GCA_002393895.1 Bacteroidales bacterium UBA4318 | reverse complement strand
CGAGGTTGATCTCCTTGGACCTTACGTCCTTGAACTTGTAACCGAAATAAACTTTTTCATTGGAAATGGAGTCGGTGTACCATTTCTGCTTTTCTTTCTTGATGGAGTCAAGATAATAAGCCTGGTCTTCCGCTGCCACCTTGGCGAAAGCGGGAGTGCTCTGCACTGCAACGGCAGCTGCCTCGGCATACTTTTTGGCCTTGTTGTTCTGGAGAGCTGTCACCAGAGTGAAGGAAAGCTGCCAGACGCATGCGATGAGAAGCAGGATGGCTACTAATCTGATTGCACCTTTACTTTGCATAACGAAAATTATAGTTTTAAATTAAAATTTAATTCAGCAAATTAGCCCGCAAAGTTACGATTTTTTTCCAATAAAGAAATTATCTACAGGTTATTTCTTAATTTTGCAGACTGTTTGTGTGTATTTTGATGAGATTCTTCATTGAAAAACTGGCTTTTGCGGCGGTTGCCCTGGTGGCTTCCGTCCACCTTGTCTCTGGCCAGGGCGCACATCTCCCACTCCCCGAATATGAAGTGCTGATGATGGACGGTGAGGCCTACCACTCCGACTACGACTTCAGTTCGGCGGTGATCTCCTACAGCGAGGCCCTCCGCAAATGCCGGGACACCTCCCGCCGCGCAGAAATCGAGAAGAAACTCTCCCAAAGCCGCAACGGGCAGTCCATGTCGGCATTCTGCCAGAGGCCGAAGGTCGTGGCGCGCAAAAACTTCTCCCGCAGGGACTTCTTCCTCTACTATCCCCTGACGGACAGGTCCTGGAGGCCCGCTCCCAACAGGCTGGATTCCCTCGGCTCGGCCGATTCTCCTGTAGTCTGGTTCCCCCGCGGCAGCAGGGAGGCCTACTGGTCGAAGGCGGACAGGCGCGGCGTGCATAACATCTACTATGCCCGGGACCTGGGAAATATGTGGTCTTCCCCATACAAGATGCCCTTTTCCTCTTCCGAGGATGAGATCTTCCCCATGGTGTCCGGCGGCAAGCTTTACTTTGCCTCCAAGGGCCTTTTCGGGGTGGGCGGATACGACATCTATGTCTGTGAGCGCAGGCCCGACGGGCGCTGGGGCGAGCCTAAGAACATGGGCTTCCCCTACTCTTCTCCCCACGACGATTTCCTCTTCATCAATTCCCCCGACGGGAAATACAGCATCTTTGCCAGCAACCGCAACTGCTCCGCCGATAGCGTAAGCATCTATGTGCTTGAATACGAGCCGGTTCCGGTGAGTTCATCCGTTCGAAATGCGGAAGACCTGCAGAAACTCTGCCGCCTGGATCCTCCCAGGAACCTGAAGAAGGTGGACAACAAGAGCGCCATGTCGGCATCCAAGACTTCGGACCCTAACACCGAACTCTACGCCCGCAAGGCAGCAGAGGTCCGCCGGCTGCGCGAGGAGATCTCCCGCGTCAACCGCGAACTCAAGACGCTGCGTGCCTTCTACGCGAACGCCAATCCTTCGGAAAGGGAGGAAATGGCAGAGAAGATAGTGAAGAAGGAGGCGCGGCTGCCCGGCCTCCAGAGTCAGCTGGTGGCTGCGAACAAGGATCTGCAGAAAACCGAAATGGAATTCCTCATGCACGGCGTGCTCATCGACCGCAGCCGTGTGGAAGCAGAGAGCGACAACGAGGTCGTGGGAGCGGAATCTTCCTACACCTTCACCAGGCGCAGTCTCGGCTCCCCCGACTTCTAGCGCCCGCTCCCCTTCACCAGAGCCGCAACTTCCTCGCAGAAGGCGGCATTCTCCAGCAGCTGCCCTGTGGTCAGATGCATCCTCCAGCACCACTTGTTATCCGGGTCGGCCGGGTCGTTGATTCGCTCTTCCGCCGGGTTCGGCCAGCGAAGGCTGCCATCCATCGAAAGCCAGTCCTGAAGCGGGAAGATGGCCAGCATGCTGCAGGCATCCAGATGCGCTTTCAGTATGTTCCGGCATTCTTCCGGGGTTTTGTCGTTGCTGTTCCAAAGGCGGATGGAGGTCATGTCGTGCGAGGATGTCGCTACTACGCTCAGATAGGGCCAGGGGCGCCCCTTTTCCATACGCTGCATCTCCAGGGAGAGGATCTTCTCGTGATCCATCACGCCCGGCACGCAGTCCGGCACCATGCCCAGGTCTTCGCCGCAGGCCAGCATCCCCGTGCAGCTCAGTAGCTTGGGAAGCTTCTTCATCGCGTTGCGGGCCCAGAAGGCATTGTGCCTGTGATAGAAGAAATCGGTGTAGAGGGCGTCGAAGCGCTGTTTCTGCCAAGGTTCGAGTTTGGATGTGTCCGGAGTGATGAGGGGGTGGAACCAGCCCGGTTTGCGGGGATCCTCTATGAACAGCCCCAGGATGGGCAGGCCGAGCCTCTCGATCTCCTCGCGGCTGAAGGGCATTGCGGGGTTGAAATGCCCCAGCAGGCCGCTCTTGTGCGGCAGGGGAATCTCCCAGATGCGGAAGAAGCCCAGGATGTGGTCGATGCGGAAGGCGTCGAAATACTTTGCCATGGTGCGGAGGCGGGCCTTCCACCAGGCATAGTCGTCCTTGGCCATCTCGTCCCAGTTATAGGTGGGGAAACCCCAGTTCTGGCCGTCCGCGCTGAAGAAATCAGGCGGAGCACCGGCGCTGGAGTCCAGGTTGTAGAGCTGGGGGAAGCTGGCGGCATCCACGCTGTCGCGTCCGACCCCGATGGGAAGGTCTCCCTTGAGGTAAACCCCTTTCCCGTGGGCGTACTTGACCGCTTTGGAGAGCTGCTTGTCGAGATGAAACTGCACCCAGCGGTAGAAGTCCGCGTCGTTGCCGTCCCTGCGGGCGCAGAATTCCGCGTAAGGCTCGAGCCAGAGGGCATTATCTTTAACAAAGCGCTTGCAGGCGGGGGTGGCAAGGTCTTTTCCGCCGCGCTGGGCATAGGCCTTCAGCAGATACTTGATTTTGAGCGCGACCACCCTCGGGTAATCCACCGTCGGGAGTGCGTTCAGCTCCTTCCGGAGAGCCTTGTAGGCGGCATCTTCTTTTATGCCCACATCGGGAAGATGGATGTAGATCGGATGCAGGGCGAAGGAAGAGACCGGGCTGTAGGGATAGGAGTCCGACCACTTTCCGTGACGGGTGGTATCGTTGATGGGAAGAAGCTGAAGGACGCTCTGTCCGGTTCGCTCCATCCAGTCTACGAAACGGGGGATATCATTGAATTCACCCACTCCGAAACCCTCCTCACTGCGTAGGGAGAAAACGGGGATAGCTGTGCCTACACCGCGATATCCGGGCTGGTCGAAAATGCTTGCGGAGTGCTCGCGGGGGAAGGGGCATCCTGGAATGGGGCAGTCAATCCACGCATCGCAGATAGTCTGCTTTGCATCCTCCTTCGTACGATGATGGTGCGCCCATTCGGTGCGCATCCACAGGCCGTCCTCGATCACCACATAGAAGTAGTCTTTGAGGAGGTCGGATTTTGCAGAGGGAATGCTCAGCGTCCAAATGCCGTCGGAGGTATAGTTCATAGGCCAGACCTTGTCGTCCGCGCCCACCAGCGCCAGGGATTCTCCCCAGCGGGTATGATACTCAATCTTGAAATTCAGCATAACTACTTCTCTATGATTTTGTATCCCCATGCAGGAAGGGCCTCGCCCTTGATGGGCTCGGAGGGTTCTGCGCTCAGGTTGGCATACACCGTCACCTTGTTTCCGCAGACTTTGCGCGAGAATGCCAGCACGTCGGGATCTCCGGTTTCTATCCACTTGACCTTGCCTCCGCGCTCTCCTGCTGCAAGGGCGGGATTAGAGTGCTTGAGCTCGACCAGAGACTTGTAGAAATCCGTGTATTCGTTTGCAGTCCAGTCGCTTATGGGGTCCTTTTCGAAGAACTCGAGCCTGCGGTCCAGGCCGATCTCCTGCCCGGTGTAGATGAGGGGCTGGGTCTTGGGAAGGGTGAAGTTCAGTACCTCCATCACCTTCCAGGCGTCTCCCAGGCGCTCGAACTCGGTGCCGTTCCAGGAGTTCTCGT
>DGUE01000178.1:0-418 GCA_002393895.1 Bacteroidales bacterium UBA4318 | reverse complement strand
CGTTCCAGGAGTTCTCGTCGTGGTTAGATGTGAATGCCAGGCGGAAAGCGGATGCCGGGGTGTTCACCGCATCCTTTGCAAGATACTCGCGGAGTTCGGCCGCGGTCTTCACGCCGTCCTTGTTGGCAGGGCCGTTCCCGATAGCGTTTTCGATGTGATGCATCTCCCAGGCATAGGTGGCGTCGAACATCGTATCTGCCGTAAACTCAGGCTTTTCCGCCTCTGCAAGCAGATAGATTTCGGGATATGCGCGGCGCAGGGCGGGCACCAGATACTGCCAGGTCTCGGAAGGCATCTCGCCGGCGGCATCGCAGCGGAATCCGTCCACTCCCTTGTCGAGCCAGAAGCGCATCGCATCCTCCTGGGCATACCAGACTTCCTTGTTCTCGTAGTTGAGGCTGCGGGTGTCGGTCCAGTC
>DGUE01000057.1:532-6084 GCA_002393895.1 Bacteroidales bacterium UBA4318 | reverse complement strand
CTAAAAATGTCTATCTTTGCAGTCCCAAACGCTAACGGTGGGTTCGTATAACGGTTAGTACTCGAGATTCTCAATCTCGCAATAGGAGTTCGATTCTCCTACCCACTACAAGATTTCTATTAATTACTAGTAAAAATGAAAAAAGGAATCCATCCCGAATCCTACCGTCTTGTAGTTTTCAAGGATATGTCAAACGAGGACACCTTCATCACGAGGAGCTGCGCCACCACCAAGGAGACCATCACCCTCGACGGAGTTGAATATCCCCTCGTAAAGGTTGAGATTTCCAACACATCTCACCCGTTCTACACCGGCAAGACCAAGATTGTCGACACCGCCGGCCGCGTTGATATGTTCTACCAGAGATACAAGGCAAGAAAGAAATAAGTCTTTCTCCTCACAGGATAAAAAGAGGCAGCGACAAGGTCGTTGCCTCTTTTATTTTATTATCTTTGCAATATGACACTTATAAAATCCATTTCCGGAATCAGGGGGACCATCGGAGGCGTGCCCGGAGAGGCCCTCACCCCCGTAGACATTGTTAAATTCTGTTACGCCTATTGCAGCGAGTTGCGCAAGCGTAAGGCGCCCAATGGCAAAAAGTATAAAGTTGTTGTAGGCAGGGATGCCCGCCTGAGCGGGCTGATGGTGGAAAACCTGGTCTGCGGCACGCTGATCGCGTGCGGAGTCGATGTGGTCCGCTGCGGTTTTGCATCCACTCCCACTACTGAACTGGCGGTGCGTTTTGCAAACGCCGACGGAGGCATCATCCTAACCGCATCACATAACCCGCGTCAGTGGAATGCTCTCAAGCTCCTGAACGAGCATGGTGAATTCCTCACCGCGGTGCAGGGGCAGGCCATTCTTGACTGCGCCGAGAAGGGCGAATTTGATTTCGCGGAGGTGGATGATCTTGGCACCATAAGCGACCATGACTACACCGACGAGCATATTGAAGCCGTGCTGGCCCTGGAAGCTGTAGATTCTGAAGCCATCCGCAAAGCAGGTTTCAAGGTTGTTCTGGACGCTATTAATTCAGTAGGTGGTATCATCATGCCTCGCCTGCTGCAAAAGCTTGGTGTAGAGTGCATTACCCTGAATGGCGAACCCACCGGGGACTTCGCCCACAACCCTGAACCTCTGCCCAAAAACCTCGTGGACCTCAGTGAAACCGTTGTCCGGGAGAAGGCAGATCTGGGCATCAGCGTGGATCCCGATGTGGACCGCCTCGCCTTCATCTGTGAAGACGGGCAGCCTTTCGTGGAAGAATATACCCTGGTTGCAGTTGCCGACTACCTTTTGGACGAGGCCGTCCGGAAGGGGGTCAAGAATCTGGCGACCGTGTCCAATCTGTCTTCCAGCCGCGCTCTACGCGATGTGACCGAGGCCCATGGCGGCAGCTATTATGCCTCTGCGGTGGGTGAGGTGAACGTGACCACAAAGATGCATGAAGTGAATGCCCTGATCGGAGGAGAAGGCAATGGGGGAGTCATCTACCCCGCCAGCCACTGCGGCCGCGATGCCATGGTAGGAGTGGCCCTCTTCCTTAGTAAGCTTGCCCATAACGGCCTGAGTGTCAGCGAGTACAAGAAGACTCTGCCTCAGTATTTCATTGCCAAGAACCGCATCGACCTGAGCGACAGCGCCCTTATCGACAAGATACTCGAAGCCATGAAGGAGACTTTCAAGAATGAGAAAGTCAATACCATAGACGGTGTCAAGGTGGACTTCGAATCCACCCGCGAATGGGTGCATCTCCGCAGGTCCAACACCGAACCCATTATCCGCGTGTATTCCGAAGCACCTACCGCTGAAAGGGCCGAGGCCCTTGGCAACGAAGTGGTTGCACTGGCAAAAAAGATCATAGGCTGATGTTTTCTTTCCGCACAACACCTCTGGGAGACCAACTCGACAAGGCCCTGCAGGAAGGCAGGGTCGGGGTTTTCTGCACCCAGGCCAGTTGGGATGCGGAAAGCGGAGCATACCTCTACGACATCTTCCGCAGGCGTGGCAACCTGGAGACCGTGTTCCTTCCGGGGGATGAGGCCGTGCCGGGCACAGCTCACATCTCCTTCGATTCCGATCAGCTGAAGGCCCTTGATGCGCTTGTGGTGGAGATACAGGACGGAGGTTCACGTTATTTCCCTTTTACGATAGACGTCCTGCGGCTCATCAGCACCCTGGCGGGTATGGAGAATGCCCCGTCACTTTATATAGTAGACCATCCCAATCCTGCCGGAAGGGATGTGGAGGGCACTCTCCCTGCAGGGGAAAGCGATGTGTGGACACCTGCGGCCGCCCACAGGCACGGCCTGACCATCGGAGAGCTGGCTCAGATGTATGCCAGTGAAACCGGTGCGCAGCTCAATCTGCATGTGATATCTGCCAATGTGGCATCCACCCCTCGCACTCTGATGCCATGGATGGTTCCGCCTGCATCAGATTTCGCCGGGGTCTTCACCCCATACTTCTATTGTGGAGGCAAGTTATGGACTGATACCAACGTCAATCCGGGTATCGGAACGGTGCGCCCATACGAAATGATAGGGGCACCCTTCATCAAAACCGAGGGAAATACGGTCCCGGTGCCGGACGGAGTGCTGGCCAGGCCCTGCTCTTTCATCCCCCTTGCAGGCATCTATGAAGGCGAACGCTGCTTTGGATGGCAGTTTATCCTGACGCCAGGCACGCGCTACCATTCCCTGCTTCACACCGTGCAGCTTATGAAGTACCTCAGCGACAGGTATTCCCAGTTCCAAATCTACGACAGCCTTTATGGGCGGCTTGCCGACCCGGTGATGGCAGAGTATCTACGCGGAGGTATCACCTTCGACATTGTGGAGGAGCATGTGAAGAGTGAAGAGCAGAAATGGATACGCAAAGCCAAGCGTTTTCTGCTGTATGAAGACCAGCCTGTGCGAATCAAGTGAATAACGTATTGAATTATTTAATACTTTTGCAAAATACTAGGCCGACAAACCTTATTATCTATAAACAATTATCATTATGAAGAAAATCGTTTCATTACTTGCAATCGCTGCACTCGTTTTTGTAGCTTGCAACACCAAGAAGCCCAGCGCTGAGACCGTTTCTGCAGAGGCTCAGAAGGCCGCCAATGCCCTTGTGCAGGCCGTTGCATCCGGCGATGATGCCGCCATTAAGGAAGCCGTTGCTGCAAAGCAGGCCGTTCTCAAGAAGTTCAAAATCGAGGATGATGAAGAACTTGATGCAATCTTCAACGATGCATTCGATGTCGCTCTCGAAGACAATGGTGTGGACGAGGAAGAAATAGATGCTCTGCTGAAGGTCCGTGGAATCGAGCTTGTTCCCCTCGAGAAGGCAGCAGTTGAGGCAGCAGCCGAAACAGCCGACAAGGCAGAGGAAATCGTTGAGAATGCTGCAGAGCAGATCGCAGCAGACGCTGCCGAAAAGGCCGCTGATGCTGTTGAGGAAGTTGTTGAAGAGGAAGAAATTCCCCTTATCCTTGTTCAGCAGAAGCCCGGATTCGAGGGTGGCGACGATAGCGCATTCCTGAAGTGGGTCAATAGCCAGATTGTCTATCCCGAAGCCGCCAAGCAGGCTGGCAAGGAAGGCCGTGTGGTTCTCAAATTCAAGGTCGCAAAGGATGGTAGCGTACAGAACGTAAGGGTTATCAAGGGTGTTGATCCCGAACTCGATGCAGAGGCTGTCCGCGTTGTTTCTTCAGCTCCCGCCTGGACTCCCGGTATGCAGAATGGCGAGCCTGTTGCCGTCAGCTATGTATTCCCTGTAGTTTACAAGCTTCAGTAATCAGATAGGATCGACGTCGACAACGACGTCGGCCTTAAACTTACTCCGGAAGGCCTCCACGGTTTTCCGGAGTTTTCTTTTTGCTTCCAGAAGATTCTTGTCCCGTGCCAGCGAAACACGCACGGAAGAGGGGAGAACGGCAGGGGAGAATCCCGCAGCACTGAGAGCCCTGCCAAGCTCCTCTGGCCTTGAGCAACGCAGTTCTACCATACGGGTATAAGGGGGCAGACTGAATTGCCTGCGTTCTTCCAGGAGCGTTTCTGCGCTCTGCATACCGAACACCTGATGCCCGGCCTGCCTGGTCTGGACAATCAGCTTTGGGCACACGCTACGCAGGCGCTCCAGATAATGGAATGCATGCTCGTCTGAGCGGAAGTCGGATGGATTAAAGAGAGCGTCGGCATTCAGGATTGCAGTGAGCTCGTATCTGCCCATATCTGTTTTCGCCGCCTGAGGGATAGTAAGGATATCGGCGTCCAGCCCTTCGAGTTCTTCCGGCTTCTCGAAGCCGCGGATGAGGGCAGAACTCTTGCTCCGGCGCATTGCATCAAGAAGTTTGCGGGACACCGGGCCATGCATGCCGTTTTTCCGGCGTTCGGCCGGGATATCTATCAGTGTGAAGCGGCAGGCACGTTGAAGCTGCTCTCCGTGGGGGTTCCTGTCCAGAAGGGTATAGCGGCCATTACGTGCATTCAGGATGGACTCCAGGGAAGGGGAGACGGACCCCAGGATAATGCTGCAGCCGTGGATGCGCGCGAGCTGCACTGCACAGTCTCTGGCGTTGTATCTCGGGGCTGTGTCGCTCTGCTTGTAGAATGCGGATTCTTCGTTATCCACGATTATCAGGCCTAAGTCCCTGTGTGACAGGAAGATGGCTGAACGGGTGCCGATCAGGATGTAGGGCCTGCCGGAACGGATGGAGCCGTTGATGCGCCTACGCTCAGCTGCGGTCATCTTGGAATGATGCACCAGAAGGAGTTCGCCGAAAGTTGCCTTGAGGCTGTCGCATAACTGGCCCGCCAGAGCTGTTTCATTCACGAGGATACATACGTTTTTCCCTGCCCTAAGCGTCTGTGCAGCGGTTTGTATGTAGTCTGAATTGCGGTCTGCAGATTTGAGAAGGGTTGGCCGACCGCTCTGGATGGCACGCAGAAGAGCGGGTTCTGCTTTGAGGTCCGGCACCCTGGCCAGGAGTGCAGAAAAGTCGTTGGCTTCAATCCCGAGATTATGGCTCAAGTCAGCAAGGCGCCTTTCAGCCTCCTTCAGATCAACTATGATTGCATCCCTTTGCGCTTCCAGCCTTATGCGCACGGCCTCTCCGTGTTTGCGGCCAAGGTCTGCATTTTTGGCATCCAGCCTGGAGTGCAGCCGGGCAATGCGCTGGCGCCAAATCTCTTCCTCCCGGGATTCCAGTGCCTGCTTTCGCTGGGTTCTATGCACTTCAAGCTCTTCGGAGGCCGTTTTCTGGCTCGGATAGGCAGCCTTGTATACTTCTCCTATTGTGCATAGGTAGTAATCAGCAACAAAGCGCCAGAGTTCTATTTCCCGGGCAGATATGGGATCCAGCCCAGTGTCTGCCTGAAGGACAGGCTGGATCCTTGAAGTATCGATGTCTGGGGTGATATCAACCCCGGACACCACCCCGACAGTCCTTCTGCCGGCAAATTTCACGATTACGCGCTGCCCGGTGCCGACATCCCCGGACAGATAATAACAAGGCTCCCACTCCAGGCGGAGTGGGAGTATCAATTTTATGTAGCGCC
>DGUE01000057.1:0-406 GCA_002393895.1 Bacteroidales bacterium UBA4318 | reverse complement strand
ACGCGGCGGTTCTGGGCGCGGCCTTCAGCGGTGTCGTTGGTTGCAACGGGAAGGTCGAAAGACTTGCCCTCGGCAACGATCTTGTTCTTCAGGCCAGCCTGTGCAAGGCACTTCTCGACGGCTGCTGCACGCTGCTTGGAGATGCGCTGGTTCACTGCTGCGGTGCCGGTGTTGTCGGTGTGGCCCCAGATGGTGATGTCTGTGTCCGGCAGGTCTGCCATTGCAGCGGCAAAGCTCTGGATGGACTTCTCTGCCTCAGGGCTGAGGACGACTTCGTTGGTCTTGAAGAGGATACCATTGTCGAAAGTGACGCGGATAGCCTCGAGGCCGTTGATTTCGAAGGTCTCAACCTTGGCATTGAGGGCTGCTAGCTCTTCTGCTTTCTTGTCCATCTTCTGGCCGATGA
>DGUE01000117.1 GCA_002393895.1 Bacteroidales bacterium UBA4318 | reverse complement strand
GCCTGCTGGACCCGCCCATCGAGGTACGCCCCACCCAGAACCAGATAGACGACCTCATGGAGGAAATCCGCGTGCGGGCCGAAAAGGACGAGCGCGTGCTGGTGACCACCTTCACCAAGCGCATGGCCGAAGAACTGGACGACTACCTCACCAAGGCCGGCGTGCGCAGCCGCTACATTCACTCGGATGTGGACACGGCCGAGCGCGTGGAGATTATCGAAGACTTCAAGAACGGGCTGTTTGACGTGCTCATCGGCGTAAACCTGCTCAGGGAGGGCCTGGACATTCCCACGGTGTCCCTGGTAGCCATCATGGACGCCGACAAGGAGGGCTTCCTCCGCAGCGCCCGCGCCCTCACGCAGACCGCCGGACGGGCCGCCCGCAACGTGAACGGCCTGGTTATCATGTATGCCGATTCCGTCACCCCCAGCATGGAGGAGACCATCCGCGAAACCGCCCGCCGCAGGGCCAAACAGCAGGAATACAACAAACTGCACGGCATCACGCCCAAGCAGGTGCAGGTGCGCTCCAACATCCTCATGAGCGAGCTGGTCCGCTCCGGCGAAGACACCACCCACGTGAGCGGCTTCCTGAACCCGAACCTCCGCAACAGCGTCACCGGTCACGTGAGCGCACGCGATTCCGTCTCCCACCCCGAATACGTGCCCTCGGCCTCCGAACTGGGCAAGGGCGACGTGAGCGTGGGTCTGGGGCACGACGCCAAGCGCGAAGGCACATCGGCCTATGTGGACGGCTATATCCAGGCCGACCTGGCCGCCGTGCTGCAGGATCCCGTCATCCGCTCCATGAGCCGCGAGCAGATAGAAAAGATGATAGAGGAAGACAAGCGCCGGATGCAGCACTCCGCCGCAGAACTGGACTTTGCCGAAGCCGCCCGCTACCGCGACGAGATGTGGGCGCTGCAGCAATATTTAAAAGTCTGGAAAAGTTTATAGACAATTGTCAAAAGTTGACAAAACGAGGGCGTACCTTTGCATCGTTGAACAATTAAACGACTTGCATTATGAACGCCAACGATCTTAAAATCTTCTTCGAGAATTCCGAAATTGCAGCCCTTATCGCAGACCTTGGCCTGGAAATGGAATAAGCTTCTATTTCAGATTCTTTAGGAAAATGCGTATATTTACGCAGAAATGTACAAGTTAGGAGATTACATCCATAACGGATTACTGTTTGTCAACAATATGGTTCGGCCCCGGCACAAAAAGCTGAGCCAGTTGATGATATACGCAACCACGATTTGCCAGTCCAGGTGCAGGCACTGCTCAATCTGGCAAAAACCCCGCGAGAGTCTAAGCCTTGAGGAGATCAAAGCAATAGTTGGGAGCAGATGCGTAACGCGCAGGACGGTAGTAGGGCTGGAAGGGGGCGAGTTCGTGCTCCATCCCCAGTACAGGGAAATAATGGAATGGCTGAGGGACAATCATCCTTACTATACCCTCCTGAGCAACGGAATCGCAGTTCCCAAAGTGGTAGATGCCGTGAGGCAGTATAAGCCGGTGCGTCTTTACATTTCTCTGGATGGAGACAAGAAGACTTATCCTGAAGTGCGCGGTGTAGATGCCCACGACAGCGTAATAGAACTCATTGAAACCCTCAAAGACGAGATACCAATCTCGCTGATGTTCTGCCTGACGCCATGGAATTCCTTCTCGGATATGGCCTATGTGATCGATGTGGCCAAAAAATATGGCATAGACGTGCGCATCGGCATTTATGGCACCATGGATTTCTTCGACACAAAGGCAGACCTGATTAATGTCGAGGGTTTCCAGGCCGGAATTCCCGCTAGCATACACGAAACGGAAGAGAACTTCGACTTTGTCGCCCTCTATGACGAGTGGCGAAAGGGAAGGCTCAAACTCCGTTGCCAGAGCATTTTCAGCAGTCTGGTGATACATAGCAACGGAGATGTCCCTGTCTGCCAGAACCTCGGAGTGAATCTTGGCAATATACGGGAGAACACTCTGGATGAGATATTCAACGGCAAGGCGGCTCACAGGCTTCAGTGCGAATACGAGCGCAACTGCAACGGCTGCTGGATCAACTTCCACCGCAAATACGACATTATACTCCTCAGGAATTTCGAGAAGTTCCTGCCAAAACCAGTAATTGAATGGATCTACGGGCCATACCAATGGACCTCCGACCACCGGATAACGTATAAAAAGTATTTCAGCAAATGAGCATCATCGACACCTACAAACGTATCCGTTCCGAAAAGTATCTGAAGGAAACCTACGAGGGCAAGTATGCGTTCGTAGGCCTCGGCCAGCACAGCCTCAGCAATCTCTACCCTGTTATCCATTATCTTCAACTGCCTCTGAAGTATATCTGTGTGACCTCGGCAGGAAAAGCGGAACTGATAGGGAAAAAGTTCCCGGGTGTCACGGGCACCACCGACCTGGACGCGGTCCTCGCCGATCCTGAAGTGAAGGGAGTGTTCGTCGCGGCCAGCCCCGAAGCCCATTTCAGCATTGCCCAGAAGGTGCTGCAAAGCGGGAAGTCACTTTTCGTGGAGAAGCCTCCGGTGCGGAATTCCCGGGAACTCGAAGTCCTTATCGGGATGAAAAAAGGCATCGCGACCGCCGGCTTGCAGAAACGCTATTCCCCGGCAGTCAAGATACTCAAGAAGAAACTGTCCGGAGAAAAACTCATAAGCTACGACCTGCATTACTGCACCGGGGCATATCCCGAAGGAAATGCCCTGACAGACCTTTATATCCATCCTCTTGACCTTGTCTGCCACCTTTTCGGCAAGGCCGGAATCGCTGCCTTCGAAAAAACTTCTCCGGATTCATACCTGCTGATGCTCAGGCACAAAGACATTTGCGGCACCCTGGAACTGTCCACCGATTACAGTTGGGCTGATGCCAGAGAGAATCTAAGCATCAATACTGGAACCGGGCTTTATCGGCTCGACAAGTTGGAGCGCCTGACATTGTCCCTGAAACCTGCGGTGATTGCCGGCATCCCTCTCGAAAAGGCCGGTCTGGGGAAAGGCGGAACGCGCGTTCTGTTCGAGCAGAACAGTTTCTCCCCTATCCTGAATCAGAATCAGGTGTATACCCAGGGGTTCTTCGACGAAATCCGCGACTTCGCGTCAAGGGTGGAAGGCAGAAAAGCCGACGCCCTTTCCGAACTGGAATCCCTCCGCAACACCTATTCCCTGCTGGACAGCCTGGCATACTGATTCTTTTGGGAAAGGTCCCCTTTTATGGCCGGGACCATTCCCACTGGAAGTGTGTGTGAGGTAGAAATGCGGGAAAGGTCTCAGGCATGGAATTGGACCTTTCCCATTTCATCGTTTGTTTTGCTTTGTCCGTGGGCTTATTATTTGGGTAATTTGCTCCCTCCCCAGTCCAAATACCCTCGCCAATTGAGGAACGGTAGTCTTTGTCGTACGATTGATGAATGGCAGCAATTTGATTTTATTTTCCAGAGACAAGTTGGGAACATCATCTTTAAACCAGCGGTTACTTATATCGTTGACAAATTTAAAAAATTCGGTATCCGGCATCATCCTTCTGGGTTGGCTGACCAGTTTGTTCTCCATTTCGGCCGAGTTCTGGATCCCTATGGTTTTTATAAAATATGTCTGATCATTCTCGAAAGCCTGTTCCAAATACAAGTGATCGCAAAAACTCGAGGGCACCAGTTGCCATTTTTTGTCTAGCAACCAGGGAACATCAAACAAGGCGTCTCCTGTATGCATTACAGCCAGTTTCTCCCTCTTAGACAGCGATGCCACCTTTATTACCCCGTCTGAATGATCCATGTTGAACATTGCCCGATAACCAGACCACCTGTATTCATTTACATTGCAACCATTGTCCAAAGCGTTGCGAGGTATATATGCAAGTGCATTGCGAACATACCAATCATTATCCAGAAGGATGGCTTTGACATCCACATTACGCATAGTTTCCTTTGCGCCGTATTTCCGATTCAACCACATCGAGAACATCCTTTTCACTTCTTGCCCATAGTTGTCCGCTGCTCCCTGGCTTGCGGCCAGGACGGCAATATGGCAATGATTGGAAACCACGGCATAAATCACGATTATGACATTCTTTCTTTTTGCGCATACACATATTATCTTCACCATAGAGTCATAATCATCCTCATCCCTGCACAATACCGCGGTTTCCAAACCCTCAAGACTGATATGAAACGGCCAAACATACATTATTTGTCCGTTCGGCATCATCCTTTGGACAACCCTTTTCATGTCAACTTACCTCCCTGACTCTCAAACTGTTTCTTTGCTTCGACAAGTGTCCTCACTACCATTTTAGATGACTCATCAAGGTATTTAATTATTTCCTTTCTATTCGTGCTCAAGGCAAGGTCGGCTATTGCCAACGCACGGACCATGGCCAAAACATCTTGTTCATTTCCACCCCATAGTTTTGTCATCATGGCGAAAGTCAACCTGGATATTGTATTTGGGATAGATTCAGGATTTTTGACTGACTCAATGTCGGTGTTGAAGCGGATGTCCATTTCACCGTACTGTAATACTTCAAGGATCTTTTTCATAACTTTTTTTTTCGCAATAATACAGGAATACGGTAATTAGGCCAAGAATTATGCGGAAACAATTCTTTTAATTTAAGTTTCTGCTGACGATTGTATGTTTTAAATGCACCATAAGATTTATTTTATGGTGAATTAAAAGGTAAATGTTTTAAGTTTCGATATACTGATTTCCGGGAAAGGTCCCCTTTTATGGCCGGGACCATTCCCACTGGAAGTGTGTGTGAGGTAGAAATGCGGGTAAGGTCTCAGGCATGGAATTGGACCTTTCCCACCACAGACGCAAAAGGCCGGAACCTGCCCGGGTTCCGGCCTTTTTTATTCTATACAGTAAATTAGATGCAGGTGTAACCGCCGTCAACTGCGATGTTCTGGCCGTTTACGTAAGTGCTGGCGGGAGATGCCAGGAAGAGGGCGCAGGTGTCGAGTTCGCCCTGCTTGCCGTAACGCCCGAGAGGGATGTTATTCTTGGCGATAGCCTGGAAGTAATCGGAATCCAGGGTTGCGGTGGTAAGATCGGTGTAGAAGTAGCCGGGGCAGATGCTGTTGACGGTGATGCCGTACTTGCCCCATTCTGCTGCGAGAGCGCGGGTGAGGTTGACCACACCGCCCTTTGCTGCATGGTAGGGAGCGCTTCCTACGATCAGGTTGCCCACCAGACCGTACATAGAAGCGATGTTGATGATGCGGCCATAACCGGCTTTGATCATTTCTTTACCGAACTCACGTGCGCAGATGAAAGTACCGAAGAGGTCGATCTGCATCTCGTGCTTGAACTGGTCGTCGGTGATTTCTTCGGCAGGAGCGACTGCGCCGGTGCCGGCGTTGTTCATGAGGATGTCGACACGGCCGAACTTTTCGATAGTTGCAGCAACAGCAGCCTTAACCTTCTCGGTGTCGGTGATGTCGCAGGCGAAAGGCAGAACCTCGACGCCGAATTCGGCGTTGATTGCCTTTGCGTTTTCTTCAAGAAGATTCATACGACGTGCAAGAAGCACGAGGTTTGCACCTTGGCTTGCGAATGCCTTTGCCATCTGGAGGCCCAGGCCGGTGGAAGCGCCGGTAACAACTGCTACACGGCCGGTAAGATCGAAATAATTCTTCATATAAAAGAGTATGTTAAATGGTTTCTATCGTCTTACAAATATAAGAATTTATACTCTCTTAACCTTGAGAATATTACGCAAATTGGCTATTTGGGAAACGATTTTGTCTAATTCCGTATTTGACGGCACAAGCAGGCGCACGGATATATCGTAGGTGCCGCCCCTCTGGTTCTCGTTGACGTTGAACGAACGCAACGACGCCTTGAACTGCCCAATCACATTCATCACGGAGGCAATCGCAGATTGTTCCCTGTCTGCAACTATATTCAGAGTGCATTGGAAATCCCCCGAGGATGCGTTGTCCTGCCACACCACCTTCTGGATGCGGTAGGGGTACTTTTCCATAAGCTGCGCGGCATTAGGGCAGCCCATGCGATGTATTTTGATGCCGTCGGTGCGGGTCACGAAGCCGAACACATCGTCCCCGAAAACCGGGTTGCAGCACTTGGCAAGCTTGTAATCCAGGCCTCGCACATTCTTGGCATTGATTACCAGGATATCGTCGTTTCCGGAAGAATAATTCAGCACACGCTCCTTTGGCGTCTGCTCCGATTCATGAGCCGGAGCATCCGAATGCTTCTGGATGTAGGCCTTGATATCGTTCACATCTATCACCTCGCGGGCGATATCGGCCATGAACGAAATGACCGAAGAATACTGGTGAGCCTTCATGTACTCCTGCTGAAGGGCATCAGGCCACTCCAGTTTCCAGTTCTTGAGACGCCGTTCCAGGAGTTCCCGTCCGTCGGTGCCGAGCTTGCGCTCCTCGGCATCGAGTTCCTGCTTGATCTTGGTACGGGCCTTGGAACTCACCACGTAGTTCAGCCAATCCCGGTTGGGGCGCTGGTTCTTGGAGGTGATGATCTCCACGGTGTCACCGGTATGGAGTTTCTCCCGGATGGACACAGCCTTTCCTCCTATGCGGCCACCGGTGCAGTGGATACCCACATTGGTGTGGATGTTAAAAGCGAAATCCAGCACGGTAGCTCCGGCAGAAAGGATCCGGAGTTCTCCCGTGGGCGTGAAGACGAATATCTCCTTACTGGGTGGTTGCGGCAGGTCTTCCGGCTTGGCTTCGGAGGGATGCTCCAGGGCATAGCGCACGGACTTCAGCCAGCGGTCCATGTTCACCTCATGCTGCACACCTTTGTAGGCCCAGTGGGCGGCCTGCCCGTTCTCGGCCTCATAATCCATTCGCTTCGTGCGGATCTGCACTTCGAGTGCGTTCCCCTTGCTGTTCTTAACCGTGATATGGAGGCTCTCATAGCCATTGGGGCGAGGGGTGGTGAGCCAGTCGCGCAGGCGCTTGGTATCGGGTTCGTACTCCTCGGTAACATAGGAATAGACCTTCCAGCAAAGCTCTTTCTCAAGCTTTGGATCCTGCTCGCAGTCTATTATGAAACGTATGGCGAAAACGTCGTACACCCCTTCGAAAGGAACCTTCTGCACCTGCATCTTACGATAGATGGAATAGGCGGTCTTGGTGCGTATCTTGAGCTTATAGACTATTCCGGCATCAGAAAGCTTCTGCTTGAGGGGCTCTATGAATTCCGCCATCAAGCGTTCGCGGTCGCGTTCGGTGGCTTTCAGCTTATTGGTAATCGCTCTGTACTGCTCCGGGTCGGCATAGCGGAAGTAGATATTCTCCAGCTCGCTTTTTATGTTGTACAGCCCCAGCTGGTGGGCCAGAGGAATGTAGAGCATGAGAGTCTCGAGGACCTTCTGGTCGCGGGAAGACTTCGGGAAGATGGCAAGGTTGCGCATCACCTCCAGGCGGTCCGCAATCTTGAGCACGGTCACGCGCGGATCGGTCGAGTACTGAACTATCAGTTTCTTATAGTTCTCGGCCTCCAGGCGGGTGTCCTTAGGTTTAATGGTAGATATCTTGTTGAGACCGTCCACCATAGTGAGCACGTCCGCGGGGAAGGCGGAAATATCAACATCCTTATGAATCCTGGTCGCCTCGTGCAGGTATACTGCAGCGCTGCATTCGGCCGGGAGGCCGAGTTCGTCGCGGGCGATGGCCGCGACGGCATCGGGATGCCCTATGAAGGGCGTCCCGTCGAAGCGCTGCTCGTCTTTAAGCACTTCCAGAGCAAGCGCACGTGCTCTTTCGACTATCTCTTCCATATTCTATTTTCCCCTTTGGTTAAGCGCCTTCTGGAACGCGCGGGCATTCTTCAGGTGGTCGGCATAGGTCTTTGCAAAGCGGTGCGAGCCATCGAAGGACGGGTCGGCACAGAAGAACATATAGCCCGAAGCGGTATCCGGGTTCAGCACGGCATCCAGATATTCCTTGCCAGGCACATTGATAGGCCCTGGAGGAAGGCCGGCGTACACATATGTATTATAAGGAGAATCTATCCGGAGGTCCTTCTTGAGGATGCGGCCGGTCTCGTAATTCAGCAGGAAGGCAACGGTGGGATCCGCCTGGAGTTTCATCCCCTTGTGCAGCCTGTTCAGATACACGCCTGCTATACGGGCATAGTCCGACGGCATGTTGCTCTCCCCCTTCACTATCGACGCGAGGATGGAGACTTCCAGTTTACTGAGCCCTTGTCTTTTTGCCTTGGCAATGTTGTCCGGAGTCCAGAAAGCATCCCAGGCCTTCTTCTGACGGGCAAAAATCTCGTCTATCGAGTCTGTCCAGTACATCTCGTAGGTATCCGGGATGAACAGGGAGAATGCCGTGGACGGCTTGAAGCCGTAGCGGCCGAGAAGTTCGGCGTTTTCGAGTGCGGCGGCAACCGTGGCGGAATCCACCATCATCTGACTGGAGATGCTTCTGGCGAGCGATCCTTTCAGGCGCACAGAAGGGATGCGCAGGCGCACAGGTGTCTGCCAGCCATTGTTGAGCATACGGGAGATGTAGGCACTGGTCTGCCCGGGCTCCACGGCATAATGCCCCGGAGTGATGTACTCGGCCACCTTGTGCTCCTTGAATGCCCTGCGTATGCTCCCCGGACGCGCCACGACCGTATCCAGCACCGCCATCACATCCTCGGGAGTGGTGTAGGGGTACACGAAGAGTTCCGCCTTCTCGCGGACATTGGAGAGTTTGTTGTCCGACAGCCAGAACC
>DGUE01000185.1 GCA_002393895.1 Bacteroidales bacterium UBA4318 | reverse complement strand
CTTCCTCTCCCCCGGCCCGTTCCTGGCCAATCTGGTATACTCTGCCCATTCAGACTGCATCGATTCCGTAATTGCCGGAGGGCGCTTCGTCATGCGTAACCGTGAGATTCCGGGAGAGAAGGACATACTCCATGAAGCCAGGCAGGCACTTGCAAAAATAAAGTAACACTATGGACGAAAGAATACGTAAGATCAACACCGCAGCGGAATTCATAGAATCCCGCCTCGAAGGGCGCAAACCCATTGCAGCCATCATCCTTGGCAGCGGCCTCGGCCAGCTCGCCGAAATCATAGAAGACCGAATCACCATCCCCTACACCGAGATTCCATGCTTCCCCGTTTCAACCGTAATCGGCCACAAGGGGAATTTCATCTGCGGAACCCTTGGTGGAAAGTGCGTGATTGCCATGCAGGGCCGCTTCCATTACTATGAAGGCTACGACATGGACACACTCACCCTCCCCGTGCGTGTGATGTGCAAACTGGGCATCAAGTATCTTTTCGTTTCCAACGCCGCAGGCGCGCTGAATCCGGAATATAAAGTTGGTGATACCATCATTATCAAAGACCATATCAACTTCATGCCCAACCCCCTTATCGGGCCCAACATGGAGGATTTCGGTCCCCGTTTCCCCGACATGACCTGCCCCTACGATCTGGAGCTTCAGCAAAGGGCTCTGGACATAGCAGCCGGCATGGGATTCAAGCTTCACCAGGGCATATATTTCGGCGGTTCCGGTCCTTCATACGAGACTCCTGCCGAAGTCCGTTTCTTCCGTGCATCAGGAGCAGACCTCGTGGGCATGTCCACGGTGCCTGAAGTGATTGTTGCCCGCCATAGCGGATTGCGCGTATTCGGCATGTCCGTGGTTACCAATGTCTGCAACACCCAGAACGTGGAGCGCAATTTCAACGATGGAGAAGATGTTGTCATGCAGGCGAATGCCGCTACGAAGCGCATGATTCCACTCTTCACTAAAATGGTTGAATCTCTCTGATGGACAGCAGAATGACGCTTATAGAGGAAGCGGCCGCGTTCCTCTCTTCATGGCTTGACGGACGCAAGCCCCTTGCCGGAATAATTCTGGGGAGCGGGCTTGGCCAGCTGGCTGACGAAATCGAGAATCCCATAGTCGTTCCCTACGTGCGTGTTCCAGGTTTCCCGGCTGCAACGGCGATTGGGCACAAGGGGAATTTCATCTGCGGATATCTCGGAGGAAAATGCGTCCTGGCCATGCAGGGGCGGTACCATTTTTACGAAGGTTACCCCATGCACACCGTAGTCCTCCCCATACGGGTTATGATCAAGCTCGGCATCAAATACCTGCTGGTTTCAAATGCAGCGGGTGCCATGAACAAGAGCTATTCTATTGGAGACCTGATGCTTATCCGGGACCATATCAATCTCCTGCCGAACCCTCTCATCGGGCCAAATTTCGAGGAATTCGGCCCCCGTTTCCCCGATATGACCTGTGCGTACGACCTTGAACTTCAGGAAAGGATGCTCAAGATTGCCGGCAAGCAGGGTGTCAAACTGCAGCATGGCATATACGTATCCTGCACAGGCCCCACCTATGAGACTCCTGCCGAATATGCATTCTACCGTTCGATGGGAGCCGACGACGTGGGAATGAGTGTCACCCCGGAGGTGATTGTGGCGCGTCATGCCGGCATCCGTGTGCTTGGAATGTCCGTGATCACAGATGTCGCCCATGAAGCCGGGGACGACTATGTTACAGACGAAAACGAGATCGTCCGTCAGGCCGATCTCGCTTCCCGTAAGATGACGGGGCTCTTCCGTTCGCTTATCGCTACTCTGTAGAGAGGAATTCCAGGAAACCGGGAATCGAAAGATCGTATCCGCGCGGGCCGGCAATCACCTTTCCGGCAGCATCCAGAATAAAGTAATTCGGCTGAGCATTCACTCCGAAACGGGTGCGGGCGATGTAGCTGTTCACCCTGCCAACGTCTTTCAGAACCTTTCCCTCGGGAGTAGTAAGCCATTGGCTTTCAGGCAGTTTCTGCTTATCATCGGTGTATAATGCCACCATCACGAAACCCTGGAGCCGCTCCAGCACCTGCGGATCGGACCATACCCTGGCCTCCATCTCGCGGCAGTTTACACATCCGTGGCCTGTAATATCTACAAACACCTTCCGCCCACTCTCTTTTGCAGCCGCCAACGCCTCATCAATCGTTCCATACGCGCTCAGTCCGTGGGGCATACGTAACAGTCCGTATGCTGGCAGATACTCCCCTTTCGGGAGTTCGCCCTTCGGGCTCACCCCACCATCGGACGGAGCCGATGGTCCCCCCGCTTCCGTGCCGCGGGTGGCACGTCCCTCAAGGGGAGTATCTGCCGCATACGAAGAGATGACAAAGTCCTGCGTTTCGAGCGGAGGCAGATAGCCTGAGAGAGCCTTCAACGGCGCTCCGAACATGCCGGGGATCATATAAACCACAAAGGAGAAAGTAGCGATCGCAAGAGCAAGACGAGTGATGCCAATGTGCTTTAGCTCATCGTCATACTTGAAACGCAGCTTGCCAAGCAGATAGAAGCCCAGCATGGTAAAGCACACTATCCATATTGCCAAATACACTTCCCTGTCGAGTATGCCCCAGTGATAGGTTTGGTCTGCAACGCTCAGGAACTTGAATCCAAGTGCCACCTCAATGAAACCGAGCACCACCTTCACGCTGTTAAGCCATCCTCCGCTCTTGGGAAGATTCTTAAGCAGCGAGGGGAATAGCGCCAGCAAGGTAAAAGGCAAGGCGAAGGCAATGCAGAAAGCAAGCATTGTGACCATCGGAGTCCAGAATTCGCCTGAAGTGGATTTGATAAGAACTGTGCCTACGATGGGGCCGGTGCATGAGAAAGATACCAGCACCAGCGTAAGAGCCATGAAGAATACGCCTGCCAGGCCTGCCTTGTCGGATTTCTTATCAGAGGAGTTGACCAACTTCGAAGGAAGAGTGATCTCGAATGCTCCGAAGAAGGATGCTGCGAAGAGCATGAATACGACGAAGAAAATGATGTTGGGCAGCCAGTGCGTTGCGAGCCAGTTGAAGATGTCTGCTGTGACCGCAGATCCTCCAAATACCCATGTCAGGCCTATTATTATACTGATCGGAACGGTATACAGAAGCACGATGAACAGACCGTACATCAGAGCCTTGAACTTGCCGGCAGCGGCATTTTCACTGCCCTTCACGAAGAACGAGACGGTCATGGGCACCATAGGGAATACGCAGGGAGTCAGCAGCATGGCGAAACCCCACAGTATCGCTTCCAGAATCAGGCCCCAAATCGATTTCCCCTTAGACTGTATCGGGCCGTCCGTCAGGGTTGTACCCCCTGAAACCGTCTCGCTACGCTCGACCCCACCGTTCGCTTCGCTCACGGTCCCCCCTCTTACAGTGCCGAGGGTGGCATGTGTTTCAGGGGGTACACCCTGCGAACAGCCAGTTTCTGCAGCGGAGGGATGCAGGTCGTATTCAAGTTCTTCAGGGCTATGGCAGTTTTCACCGATGCAGGAGATCCACTGAAGGGTGCCGTGTATCTCGTCGAGAGGGATGACGGGGGTGCCGGTGAAGACTATGCGGGCTGTGCCATCTTCGGCGGTAACTATTTCCGTCTCCCAGTTGACCGTGGTGTCCGGAAGCCTCTGTGCAGAAGCGAACAGCCCCTGAAAAAGGGCTGCCGCAATTATTGCGATATGGCGCAAGTATCTCATGGATAATTATTTGGCGTATGCAACGGAACGGGTCTCACGGATAACGGTGATCTTCACCTGTCCGGGATAAGTCATCTCGTCCTGGATACGCTG
>DGUE01000081.1 GCA_002393895.1 Bacteroidales bacterium UBA4318 | reverse complement strand
TTCCAGGCCAGCCCGGCGCGTATTCCTTTATGGTGATTCAGGGTGATGGCCATTCCGTTCCCGGTGCCGCAGATGGCGATGCCAAGATTGCATTCGCCGTTCTCCACCGCAGATGCGAGAGGATGCGCGAAATCGGGATAATCGCAGCTTTCGGTGCTATCGGTGCCAAAATTCACCACTTCATATCCCTTGCCCAGAAGATAAGATATCAGCTTTGCCTTGTATTCCACGCCGGCGTGGTCTGAACAGATTCCGATTTTCATATTGTCGTTTGGTTTGAATACTGCAAAGGTAGTGTTTTTTTTGCTGTCGTTCACCTATAGAAGCAGGCGGTAGCCAATCGTCAGATTGAATGAGGCAGGACGCGTGGTGTAGTAGCTCTGCAGGTCTACTGGCACCACTTGCTGAGGAAAGTGGTATGAGAAGCCGGGCTGGATGTAGATGGCGTTATTCTCCATGAACTCCAGCTGCAGGCCGGCATCTATGTTCACCGACCAGCGATGGTCTCTCTGCAAGGTATTGTCCGTTGCTGAGCTGATCAGCTTTCCGTTCAGCCTGGTGCTGAAGCTTTCCGACGTTTCATCTGTGAATTCATACATCGGCCCTGCGGCAAGATAGATACCCACACCTCGCCATTGAAGGGCGTTGAAGTGCAGATAAAGGGGGATTCCCAGGTAGTGCAGTTCCTGCTCGATAATCTGGGTGCTGTTGCCCCTGGTTGTCTCGAAGGTAGAATTGAGGGTTGTGAAGGTCAGCCCGCTTTCCAGTCCCCAATGAGGGAGGAAATTAACCTTTACCCCAACGCCCAGGCGTGCGGATTGCCGGTGATTGTTTTGGGTGGTAGCGGGTTTGTTCCTGCCTATGATGGAGGGGTCGAAGGTGGTGGCGCCTCCGGAGATGGATTTAGTTTGTATAGCCGGCGCCGAACCCATCATCGATGCGATATGTGTGGCGGCCTGCCCGCTCTGAACGACATTCTGGGCCATCAGTCCGCTGCCGAATACTCCTGCCTGCACACGGATCTTATGCCTCTGCTTCGGTTTGAATGGCTTTAACGCTTCGCGCTCCAGCGGCACTACAGTTGTCTTCGGTTGATCCGCTGCCGTTTCTGGCTCTCCAGACACAGATTTGGGGGTCTCCGGTGTCTGCCCAGCCGTTTCGGGCTCTCCAGACACGGATTGGGGGGCTTCCGGTGTCTGCCCGGCCGTTTCATTGCTTTCCATCCACGGATTTGGGCTCTCCGGTGTCTGCCCGGCCGTTTCGGGCTCTCCAGACACGGATCCGGCCTCCCTGGTGTCTGTGGCGGGAATTTTGGCTGGGTCCGGTGCCGGAGTTGCAGCAAGGACCGGAGCAGGGGCCGGGACGGAAGATTCCGCCACCATCTCCCCGGAAGAAAGCTGAATCACCGACGGGTCGGCGGCAGGGCGGAAGAGGATGACAGCGGCAACGACGGCAGCGGCGGCGAGCAGAGCGCCCCCCGCATACCACCAGCCGGCTATGCGACGCCGCCCGGCAGCAGCCCCGGAACCGGCCTCGACCGCTTCCCAGAGCCCCTCAGGGGCAGCTTCCGTATAGCCCTCGAAGAACTCCGGAAGATCTTCTGTCCAATCCCTCTTGCTACTCATTCTTTTTTACGTACTCTTTTATCTTCTTTGCCAGCATCGCCCTCGCCCTGAAAAACTGCGATGCCGACGAATCTTCTTTTATGCCCAGCAGCTCCGCAATCTCCCGGTGGCTTTTCTTCTCGAAAACGAAAAGATTGAAAACCGTACGGTATCCATCCGGAAGGCTTTTTATCATTTCTGCAACCACAGCCGCCGGCACATCCGGCAGGCTGTTCATCTGCTCATCTTCCACATCCGGCAGATCGTCCACATATTTCATTTTCCCGTTCGCGCGGAGGAACTTCAGCGAATCATTCACCACTATCCTGTGCATCCACGCCTTCACGCTCCCCTCTCCACGATACTCAAAACTCCCGATGCGGTCGAACGCCTTCACGAAAACCTCCTGAAGGATGTCCTTGACTGCCGCCCGGTCGGGCACATAGCGGGAGCAGACCGCAGTCAGAAAGCCCACATATCGCTCATAAAAAGCACGCATCCCGGAGGCATCGCCGCTACGGACCAGTTTCAACAGTTCCGCCTCGCTAAGGTCTCCTTGTCTTGAAGCGGAATTCCTTTTCAGCAGCCTTGCCTCCACTATCCGTCCACTTTAATGTAAGCGTTTTATATGAGTCCCCCGTATCCGGGAGGGTGTTTATGTCAAAATAAACAATAGAATCGCCTTTGCGGCCTTCTCGGCCGTCGCCATTGGCATTCTGCACTAGCAGCACCTCATACGGGTCGGAGGGATTCTGCCCGGACACCAGCGTGAAGTCGTGCTGCACGGATCCGCTCCCCCACCAGGTGCTGTAATGCAAGGTGAGGAAACCGTCCTCGCAGGATGTCATCCAGTCTGAGAGGATGTCCAGCCCATCGCTGCCGCCGGCAGGTTTGCTGTTGGTGAAAGAGCCTTTATCCAACTGGTCGAACCATTCGACCGAGGTTTGATAGCCGTAATTTGGCACTGTCTTTTTGAAAACTGTGATTCCGCACACTATGCGTTCCGGCCCCGAATAGCTGCCATAGTAGTTTAAAGGGAACAGCCGGGTGGTATCGTCTACTTGGAAATATATGGTGTCGGTGGGAGACTTGTGCACCGTCACTATTGCGGTAAAATCCTGACTGTCAGAACCAAAATCATTAGGGCCCATCATCTCCTTTGCGCACCCTGCCAGGAGCAGAGTGCACAAAATACCAGATATCACTCTTGAGATGTTGATTCTCATAATGTTATCTTTTGCTTTCAACAAAGATAAGACTATTTTCAATCAAGTTGGATAATTGTTTACGGAAATCGCCGGGGTCGAAGCTGCGGCCACTGTCCACAAGTTCCTTCGCCATCTCCAACGTGGCCTCTCCACGGTATTTGGAATCGCGGAAGCAAAGCCCGAGTGCAGCCACTCCTGATGCAAAGAGCATATTCTCGGAGGCCGGGGCAATAAATTGTCTTGATGCATCCATATCTGGGACTGCCACATTGAGCGTAAGCGGACGGCTTTCCTCGCCAAGAGCCTTCTTGTAGCGCACATCGAAGCGCATTGCATTGGTGCCAGCAGTGAAATTGCGGCCGGGCACTACCTCATAGAGGGCTGTTACCGTCTGGCCAGCTCCGATTTCTCCCGCATCCTTCTTGTCGTTTTCGAAATCTTCGTTATTCATAACCCTGTTCTCGTAACCTATCAGGCGATAGCTGCTGACTGCGGTGGAATCGAAATTCACCTGGCACTTGGTGTCGTTGGCGACTGAGTAGAAATGGCTGCGCTCGTTCACAAACACCTTGAGCATCTCCTCTTCACAATCTATATAGGTATACGTGCCGTTACCGTGGTTGGAGAGATCCTCCATACGGCTGTCCTGATAATTACCTGTGCCAAAGCCCATTATGCTCAGGTAGATACCTTTGTCCAGATAACTCTCCACCATCTCCACAAGCGCCTCGGTGGAACTGACTCCAACATTGAAGTCACCGTCGGTGCACATGATTATGCGGTTGTTGCCACCCTTGATATAATGCTCGGACGCTTCCTCATAAGCCATTTTCATCGCAGCGCCACCTGCAGTGGATCCGCTCGCGCTGAGGTTCTTGATTGCCTTCTTGATCTTTGCGGCATCCTTTACCAGTGTGGATTCCAGCAGCATCTTCACGGAACCGGCGTAGGTTATGATGGCGATGCGGTCGGTGGGTTTCATATAGTCGATCATAGTGGTGAGACCGGTCTTTACAAGCCCAAGGCGGTCATCGCCGTTCATGGAGCCGGACACATCGACCAGAAGGATGTAGTTGGCATCCGGGATTTCGCTGTCCGTGAGGCTCTTCCCTTTCAAGCCGAGGCGAAGGAGTTTATGTTCCGCATTCCAGGGGCATTCCCCGAGTTCGGCGTTGATGGCAAGCATCTCGCTGCCGGTGGGATCCGCGTAATCGAAAGTAAAATAGTTGAGATATTCCTCTATCCGCACAGCGTTAGGCTGAGGCAGGGTTTTCATGTCCCTCAGGCATCTGCGCATATATGCATAGGTGGCGCCATCGGCATCCACCGAAAAAGTGGACACCGGCTGCTCGGCAGTCAGGATGAAAGCGTTCTCCTTAATCTCGTAGAAGTTATCGCCGGGCTCAGGCTCCAACTCGCCTTCACCTTCCATATAATTTACATCCCCGGGGTAGAATGCGTCATAGAAGTACGCTTCTTTCGAGCAGGACATCGTTGCTACGGCCATTACAGCCATCGACACCATTGCAATAAGACTATTCTTTTTCATACCATTCATTGCTTGTTCTGAATGGTAAATCCGAATAATCAGAAATCTTGCACGGAGTTTACTGAATTTCTTTTCCGAAAGGGAAGATTGAGCCGATGGCGATCTTGAAATGCTGGAGCCCAAAGGGGATTCCAACGATGGTGATGCAGAAGATAAGCCCAAAAACCACATGCACGAGCGCTGTCTCCCACCATCCCAGGAGCACCCAGAGAAGGTTCATCACTATGGACAGGCAACCGGGTTCATTGGGCTTATTCACCATTTCGTGGCCAAAGGGCCAAAGCGCATAGGTCCCGATTTTTATCAATTGCACACCGAAAGGTATGCCGATAATGGTAATACACATCAGCAGCCCGTTCAGCCAGTAAAGTATGGCTGTTAACAGGCCTCCCAGAATGAGCCAGATTATGTTGCCGAATAAACTCATATCCTGTTTTTCTTGTAAAGTTATACTTTCCCTGCCGCATTTGCAAAATTATTCCCTACATTTGCCACCGTATTTCGTGGAAAAGACTGAAAGATGGTAACGAATGAAGCAAGGCAGCAAAAACTGACAGGGCATCTGGCAACTGCCGGAACATATACCATCTTTGGGCTCAATCTGATTTTTTGCAAAGATATCGCGAATGCCGAGGCGGTTCAACCCATTGTTCTATTTACTTTAAGAGCGGCAGGAGCCAGCATCCTCTTCTGGCTGCTGTCCGCATTCCTTCCTAAAGAGAAGGTAGAACGAAAGGACTATGCTAAGATAGCTCTGGCATCCCTCACCGGGCTCTTCGTTCCGCAACTGACCTTTCTCTCTGCCATCACTATGGCAACGCCCCTCGACACAGGGATTCTAGGCACCCTGGGGCCCATCTTCACTATGTTCTTCGCGTTCCTTTTCCTGAAGGAACCCATCACTTTGAAAAAAGCCACAGGAGTTGCGCTCAGCTTCGCAGGCGTTCTCTTCCTAATATTCAATTCGGTCCATGCTGACGGAGTGGCATCCACCACCCCGATGGGCATAGCGCTCCTGCTTGTTAACGGCATCACCTTTTCGCTATATCTAGGCGCGTTCAGGCCGCTGATTTCACGCTACGGGGTGGTGACGTTTATGAAGTGGATGTTTCTCTTTTCTCTCGTATTCTCGATTCCTTTCTCTGTCCATGGTCTCATGTACACCGACTTCGCCGCTCTGCCTGCAAGCATCTGCTGGGAGATAGGATACCTTATATTCTTCGCCACATTTGTGGCATACTTTCTCATTTCTTACGGGCAGAAGCGGATACGCCCTACACTGGTGAGCATGTATACCTATCTGCAACCAATAATTGCAGCTATCATCGGCATATGGGCTGGAATGGACGCCATCTCATGGCAGAAAGTGCTCTCAGCCCTTCTCATCGTAGGAGGCGTGATCCTAGTGAGCAAGAGCCGGGCTGCGGAGTAAACTCTTAAGATCTTCCCAGTTATACCAAGGGCCGGTAACGGGCTCAAGAGGCAGTGTAGCCTCCTCTCCATTCACAACCATTTTCACCAGGACGTTTCCTGCCTTGTTCTTGCAAAACAGAAGATACAGGGTCGCAGCCATGGGTGCCCTGTAATTGGCCCATGTCGCAGATATCTCATCGGCGCTGGATGGAACGATGCCATATCCGTCCGCACCGAAAACGGATATGAGGAAGAGGAATACCGTATCGTGGCCGAAACGAAGACGCACTGTAGGCACCCCGGCTGTCAAGGCACTGTCGGCATCGGCAATCATGTTCATCAGTGCAGGCATGTCCCGCCTGGTGGCCGGAGGAGCCGATTCCATATAGTGGATATAGTTGTTTATCTCCCAGAGCTTATAACACTCATCCGGTGTAAAAAACCACATCAGGCTGCGTTTCGTAGGGGTGCACTGCATGTTGAACACCAAGTCGTAAAAGTCTGTAACGAAAGACCGGGTGCCCCTGAACGGTTTCGGGAAATCCGGATCGACGAAGATACGTCCGGATATCGCACGGTGGTCTATCCTGGCATCGATGAAACCTTTGAGCCCCGTTCCCCAGGGATCTATACGCGAATACCTGCCTCCCTCCATCCGGACATTGGTCCGACGGGGATTCTCGTCTGCATGGGGATTGATTTCATCGAGTTCCGCCTTGGATGCTGCCTCATATATCTGAAGCGAAGGATCCGCACTCGCAAGCCCCTGGCAGAAAGCCGCCATCGAAACTATGCACCGGGGCACCTGTGTGGCACCGGCCGTCACAACCGGGTGTTTCTTGAAAAACTTTTTGTTTGCATTGTAGATTTCCAGGGCGATTCTATAATGCTGATTCCAGCCAAGTGGGGTCAGGTCTCCGGCCCGGAAACGGCATTCCTCCTCGAAGTAGGCGGATGCCTCCTGCCAGATTCTCTCCCCCACCTCCGTGAGTGCATTCTGCTCATGTGCTGCACGGAGCACGCCAAGGCTGCGTTCATACTGTGTATCATTCAGCAGGTATCGGGCCCCGTGGCGGCCATAGTGGCTCATATAGACAGGAGTATAGCCTTTGGGCGGCGGAGTAACCTTATGCTCCTTGAATTCATACATATAGTACACGCCTCCGGCCTTGTTAAGGTCGGCATATACTGCCTCTTTGATAGTCTGGGCAGACGCTGGAACGGCGGCAAGCGCCATCCCCGCGAGTATGAAGGCTATGAATCTGCGCATTCTCCTTATTATTTTAATTTAAACGTCACCAGAATGGGATAATGGTCCGAGGGGTGACAGAAGTTTCCGACTTCTTTGCCGCGGGGATCCCTGCTGGATTCGGCGAAGCCGTCGTACAGATGACGGGCGGAAGTAATCCTATCGAAAAGAGCAGGAGTCACATAAACCATATCGATACGCCTTCCCGAAAAGGTGCTCTTGCAGAATTCTCCGGGATAGAAACGTTCTATCACATCGATGTACGGAGTATTGTTCCGCACATAATCGTGCACCAGGAAAGCCTTGTCGGAAAGATCCATCCCATAGTGGTAATTATCTGCCGGGGAAATGGCGTTGAAATCCCCCGTCATCAGCCAATACTGTCCGGAGGCATCCGGCACGGTGGCTATGGTCTGCTCGCAGATGTACTGAATCTCCCGAGAGCGGAAAACATCTCCGCCCTGGGCGGCGGAAGATGCCTTCTGGTCCTCCGCCAGATAGGCATAGCGCTGGGGCCAGGTATGCAGGGTCACAAGGTTAAGTACGCCCGCTTTGCCCAGGTCTACCTTCGCCCATCCGGCTCCATGGACAACGATGATATCTTCCCCGTTGCCGGTGATGCGGCGGACGATTTTAAGAGGATACTTGGAGGTGATAACCTGAGGGAAGGTATCCCGCTTGCCGCAAATGAGAGTATACTTGTGCCCATAGCGGGCGGCCAGGATATCCCAGTTCCAGGGGAGATACTGGTCTTCCGGGATCTGCATCTTGACAGCCTTGTCCGTTACATAACGGGACTCAGCCTCGCACCATACGCAGATGTCCGGATCCAGCTCCTGGACAAATTTGACGAAACCGTCATAACCATTGCCCTGGTCGTGCCACATCCCGTTCTGTATGTTCCAGTAGAGAAGCTTAAACTCCTTCCCCTTCCCGCCGGCAAGGCAGGAAAGGGAAAGAAGCATAAGGGTAAGGATAACGGTCAGAAGCTTTTTCATTCCGCAAACTTGATGTTATCCTTGGAGATGGTAGTGTTTTTCTCGTTGACCTGTCCTACGAAGGGGAAATAGTTCTCCGCAGTCAGGGTCACCAGAGCATCGGCGGTTTTGCCCACCTTGCCGCTTACTGAACAACCACTGAAAGTAGCGAGTTTATTGCACTGGCCATAGAAGGCACCAGCATAGGTAACCTTGTTATTTTCAGTGTCAAAACCAGTACACACAATGGTAGCTCCGAGGCTGCTGCAATTGGTAATCTTGACGGTATCGTCATTGACAAGGCAGCAGATGCCAGCAGCAGAAGCAACGCCGGGGGCAATCAGGTCACCCTTGTTCACACAGTCCTCCAGCACACATCCGACAGCAGTGATGCAGGTGATGGCGCCGAGGCGGAAGGATCCGCTGGCGGAATGGTGGATGTCACCGTTGTTTTCGGCACCCTTCACAATCGTATAGCGGTTGGCAGCAGAGACAATTCCGGAAGCACGACCGGCATTGGTGTAGATGTCGGCATCATTCTTCAGGTTGGAGAGTGTCTGCGTCTGCTCATTAGCGGTATTGGAAGAGAATCCGACAACACCTCCGACCATAAATCCGTTGGCACCGTTACCGCCATTGCCACCACGGGTGAACTCGGCAGCAGAAGTTCCTATCGCACCGGCGTTGTAAAGATTGCTGACGGTAACATCTTTCGTAGCGGCATGGACCCATCCGATCAAGCCACCGACAGTGACACGGCCGGCTGCATTATTGTTTGCCAACCCCGAAGTACCACCACCCGTAATGGGCGCATAGTTCTTGACATTGTCCACGCTGCCGTCCAGCACAAGCCCAGCCAGCATGCCGAAGACACCGGCCTTCCCGGTCTCGATGTTCAAGGCGCAGGTATTATCAAAGATGATATTCTTCACCACGCCGCCGTCCCCGACACCTCCGAAGAAGCCGAAAGCGCCGTTGGCTTCAGTGGGAGCAAAGCTCAGATGCAGGTTCTTGATGGTGTGATTCTTACCATCGAAAGTTCCAGTGAACAGCTTTCCGCTGGTTTCAACCTTATTGTGGGCCCAGGTAGAGGTCAGCGTGCAGTTGCCTATCGGGGTCCATTCCGTGATGGAGGAGCAGTCGATATCGTCGAGCAGCACGACTACGCCGTCTGCATTTGTCCATTTGCTGATATCAGCGCCGGCGTTGTACGCAGCTGCAAAGTCCTTGAGATCCTGTGCGGTCGAGATGCCGGGAGCGGCATAGGTGCCGTAGGTATTGTTCTCGAAGACCACCTTGGCGGTGCGGGTAGCAGCCGTCAGGGAGTAGTACTGAGAGAAGTTCTCCGAGGTAATCGTAATCACCGGATTCTCATTGGTAGGAGTGTAAGGGCCGATCTTGCCGCCCAGGATGCAGTTCTTCACCGTAACCACCTTGGCGTTGAAATTGGCGCAAATGATACCCATGTATTTATCGTCGCTACTTGCGAACCACCTGTCGGACAGGACGGCACCATAGTTGGCGCAACCATCGAAATAGGTGAATGAATTGGCGTCATTTGTCTGTCCTGCGACACCACCGGCATATCCGTGAGTGCTGTCTCCGGAGACGGCGAACACGACGTCGCCATAGTTGACGCAGTTCTTCAATGCGGTGCTGTTACCCATTGCGGAAACGATACCCGCGACGCGGCTGTTGGAAGCCTTCACATCGGTGCAGGAGATATTTCCATAGTTGGCACAGCCTTCCGCGATGGAGAAGGTGTTCATGGTTCCGATAACACCGGCAGTACGGGTTGCCTGCACGGAGAAGTCGGAATAGTTGACAGCATTCTCGACCTTCACGGGAGCCACATCCACATTCTTGCCATCGGTCAATCCGATAACGCCGCCGACGATGAAGCCGGTCGCGCCGTTCTTGGTATTGACAGTATTGACAACATCGAAGGATGCATGTCCCTTGATATCCTTGGCGGTAGATGCCTTGGTCTCGGAAGAGAAGATGGTGCCGATTGCACCGCCGACAACCAAACGGACATTATCCTTTCCGGCATCAGCGACCAGTTTGGCATAGCTGTCGATATTCTCAAGGGTGGATTCGGAAGCGAAACCAACCGCGGCACCCATGGTAACGAAGCCGGTGTTGGAAGAGCTCTTGATTACGGCATCCCCGCCGATAACCAGGTTCTTAACAGTAGCTCCGCTGATTACGCCGAACAAACCTGCGGCTACATTGGCGCCGGAGGCAGGAACGCTTACCTTGAAGTTGTCTACGGTATGGCCTTTACCATCAAATATGCCGGTAAAGGCGCTGCCTGTAATAGCATTGGAAGTGTTGACACTGGCATTTCCGACAGGAGTCCATTCCTCTCCGCCGAAGTCGATGTCCGCAAGCAGCTCGACTGCTCCGGTGCTCTCGTTGATCCAGCGGCTGAAGGAACGGCCTTCGTTGACTGCAGCTGCGAAATCCTTGAATTCCTTGGCATCAGGAATGCCTCCGATGTTCGGATCTTCGGTAACGTTGACTTCGAATGCGAGTGCACCCATATCACGCAGTTCTCCCGCTTTAACCGTACGTGCAGTAACGGCCTTTCTCATCATACCACCCTCGGAATCAATGATTTCAATCTGGTAACCAGATGCATAGTTGCCAGCAGGGATGGGGATATAAAGCACCAGAGGAGTTGAGGAAAGTGCCTTGTTGATATTGAGCTTGACCACCTTGTCGGCATCGGCAGTAGACGAACCGGTGAGAGCGAAAGTGGTGAAGTCGATAGCGAAATCGCCGCTGAGCTGCTCGTCGCCGAGGCCCTTGAGGGTGAGGTCCTTGACCGTTGTCGTTGCTTCACCGGTAAGGGAAATCTTGAGGAAGGCGGTCAGGGCCTTGAA
>DGUE01000012.1:240-10960 GCA_002393895.1 Bacteroidales bacterium UBA4318 | reverse complement strand
CCTCGTTGGCATTCATGTTCACGGATGTGCCGGCTCCGCCCTGCATCATGTCTACCGGGAACTGGTCGTGGAGTTTCCCGTCCACAATCTCTTTGCATGCCTTGCAGATGGCGTCTGCAATCTTGGGGTCAAGTGCACCAAGTTCAGCGTTCGCTGAAGCGGCAGCCCACTTCACATAAGCCATTGAGATGATGTATTCGGGATAATCGCTCATGTGAGTAGTAGAGATTTTGTAGTTGTTGATTGCCCTCTGGGTCTGCACCCCATAGTAGGCATCAGCGGGCACCTCAAGCTCGCCGAGAAGGTCAGATTCAATTCTGAATTTTGCTTGTTCCATAGTGTTATTAAAAGAATTTCAATGACTTATCTATAATTTCGTTAAGTTCTTCTTTAGATGATAGCAGCTCCAGGGGGAAACTCCAAGCCACCACTCCGTAACCCTCGAAGGGGTGATAGACAGCGGCACCAGTTCGGTTGGTGAAGGTGGCTATTGTCTTTCCTCCGGAAGAAGGCTTGATCCCTCCGGCGGTTTCAACGCAGTAGCTCTCTTCGCAAGGCTCGTGGCAGAAACTGAAGGACTTTCCGTCCATCTGAACCTTGCCGTTCACCGATCCGCGGGTGGTGGACCAGCGGTAACCAAGGATGTTCTCGATAAAAGACCTGGCGTCTTCCTGATACCCGTCATCTTTTATGGGGTATATCTCGTCCCAGGCATCTGTTGCTATATATGCTCCAGAAATCAGGATGTTGCATCCGGAGGAGACCGCCGAGCGCAGGGCTTTGCGTAATCCTTCCGGGAAAACCCTGAACCGTACGCCGCCTCCGGCATTGCCCACCAGAGTGCTTATCTGCTTGCCGCAGATCACATCCAGGGCGAAATAATGCTCAGAAGGGGCCTTTTCGAAGGCCCTGCGGCTCATGGAGCAGAAACTGTAGCCCAGGTCCATCAGAGCCTTTCCATGCACGGCAGGATAGTCGAAAGTGTTGCCTCCAGGCTGGAATCCTGCCATGTCGATTTCGGTGGCTCCAAAGCCCGGTGCGGTATTATTCAGGTATTTCTTGTCGCGGCGGTATTCCCAACTCTCTCCACCATAGGAGATGTCTTTCATGTAGGGCACTCCACTGTCTAGCCGGGCATCGAAACCTGCATACTTTTCGGAATCAAACCATGAAGGGGCGCTGATGCGGTCGAAATTGTTGATTATAAGCACTTTCCTGGCATCGGGGGAGACCTGGCCGATGCTCAGGATCTCTGAAGGGAAACTGCGTCCGCCACGGTTGCAGGCTTCCACCATGAAGGAATACAGGTGCCCGTTCTCTATCGGGAGAGACAGGTGGCATTCACTCACCCGCACCCCTTTGTCGAACGCCCCGTCATCCATTCTGGTATACACTATATACTCCGTAGGGCTTGCGGTGGGCTCTTTCACATCTTCCGTCGCTTTCCAGTTCAGCACAACATAGCCGTCGTCACCGAAAGTGGCAGAGAAGTCCTTGACTGGCAGGGGAGCAACCACGTATGATTCGCCGTAGTATGTGCTCAGAAACTTTAGCATTCCCTTGTAGACAGCCCTGCATACATCGAAGCGGAAGGCCGGGTCCAGCCCGAACTTCATGTCTGCAAAGTTCTGATGTGCAAGTAGTTCCAGAAGAATAGCGGGCACGTCGGTGGTGCGGGATTCAGAATACGAACGGTTCCAGGTCTGCCTGCGCGTCCAGAGTGAATCGTAATCCGAACGCAGATCCTCCACTATCTGTGTCTGTATCCAGTCCGTCAGAAGGCGGCAGGCGGCCCGGTCGGCGCCGTTCTCGAACTTTCGTTTTCCGTCCGCTTTAAGCGTGTAGATGGCCAGGGTGCCGACTATGGAATCGTTGGGGGTCACTCCGGCATCGGTATGGAATGCAAGCGAGAGGTCGATGGGTAGATTCTTGTCGTCCTTCATCATCTTAACCCATTCGCCGCGGGACGCGTAGTCGCAGGTGTAGTCCGTACTCCATTGGTGGATGCGCTCGTAGGGCATTCCTGCCCACTGCTCCCAGTAGGAAGCTCCTTCCAGGTAGGAAGGAAGGCCGGAAGTTTCCCATTCGGAACTGTCCTTGCCTTTCCCGCGGGCTATCTTGCCCATGCCGCCTCCTATCCGCACGGCATCTGCGCTCACTACGCAGTTCCTGTCTGTCTTGTGGCCGGATGGCGTGCCGTTGTCCAGGGTGATATAGGAGTCCGGGCCCAGTTCGAATTCCCCGAGGAAGACCCATGTGCCTCCTCCAATTTTCTGGTTTACAATGAATTCGGAACGGCCTCCGCGATGCTCTACCGTATATCTGGCACAGGATGAACTGTTGGGAAGGCTTTTATATGAGATATAGACGCAGTAGCGGCCGTTGCTTTCCAACTCGGGATTCCAGCGTATGGAGGCATTCCCTTTCCCTGCCATGCAGGCGGCCTGGCGGGCAGTGCCCATGGTGAAGGGATTATCGTCCTTCACATAAACTTCTTTTTTGTCGGCAAAACCTTCTCCGGCATCTCTCCAGCTTCCTTTTTCCTTATAGGAACCATGGGTCCGGACCGGGAATCCAGGGGAACGGAAGGATCTGTCGTTGTCGATTACTACCTCAAGGGCGTTGGTATCTCTCTCTCGGGGAGTAATCACATATGCACCGGCCCTTTCCAGCATGGGGATCAGAAAGGGAAGCACATAACTTTGAGTGTACAGATCCTCATTGGTGCGCCAGTTGGGGGAGCGCTGCCAGCTCCAGGCGCCGGCTCCGTTGTCGAAGTAGCGCCCGTGGCTTTGCCAGAGGGCTATATTCCTGCCCCTGAGGCCCCTGTCGGCCTTGTATGACCCGCTTTCTTCGATGAAAAGACTGCGGGATGGAGCTTTTACTTTGAAACGAAAATCCTTTGGCTGGCCGTTGTTTCCCAGGGCGGGCTGGGCCAGTTCTGCCAGGTCGACACTTTCGCACCAGACTCCTCCCAGGGTGTATTGCTTCACCTCTTCTGGCCAGAGCGCCTTCAGCTGGCTGCGGAACCACTGCGGATCGCCTGCCCGCCAGGGATAATCCCCAAGCTCCTTGGTGAAGTAGAGGTCCAGCACCTGCCCGCGTTTCATGGCCTTGTTCAACTGAAGGTGGGACCGCACGCGGAAGTGCTCCTTCGCAAGCACGGAAATGGAGTCCGAAACTGGCTTGAATGCCTCCAGAATGGCTTTCTGGGCGTTTGCAGAAATGCTTGTCAGCAAAATAGCGGCAGCGGTCAGGACTTTACGAAGCATGCTCAGTTCTTGCGTTTTTGCAGGTGGGTTACATCTATTATGAAAACGAATACGCTGCTTATCGCAAGGGCCAATGCATCCGCTTTGAAGTCGTTGATGTCCATTGAGCGATAGGGGAGTTTCCCCTGCACATATTCGGTGCCGTAAGCCAGCAGGGCGCCTATAATGAAGGTGGCGGCAGAAAACAGCACGGCGCTCCAGAATCTGTTGGTCAGGTGGTCGTATGCAAGATACGCCAGGATGGGGAAGGGCAGGAACATGAGGAAATGCGCCAGTTTGTCGGCCGGAATCCCAAAGAGGATCTTTTCTACATCGGGAAGCTTGTCCACGTGCATGAAGCACAGGAAGGCGATAGCCGCCAGATACAGGAAGAAGAGTATACGGGCGAGTATGGTCTTGGGTGTCGTCATAAGGCCTGCATGTCGTGAAGTTTCTTGTAGTATCCGCCCAGTGCAATCAGTTCGTCGTGGCGGCCGCGCTCTACTATGCGGCCTTCATCTACTACGATGATCTCGTCGGCGTCTTTGATGGTGCTCAGGCGATGGGCGATGGCGACTGTTGTGCGGTTGCTCATAAGCCGCTCCAGAGCTTCCTGCACGGCCCGTTCGCTTTCCGTATCCAGAGCTGCGGTAGCTTCGTCCAGAATCAGGATGGGAGGGTTCTTGAGCACGGCCCTGGCTATGCTTATGCGCTGGCGCTGACCTCCGCTGAGCTTGCATCCGCGGTCGCCCACGTTGGTCTGGTAGCCTTCCTCCTTCTCCATGATGAAATCATGCGCGTTTGCAATCTTTGCAGCCTCTATTACCTGCTCTTCGGTGGCATTCTCAACCCCGAAAGCTATATTGTTGAAAATGGTGTCGTTAAAGAGGATGGGCTCCTGGTTTACATTACCCATGAGGGCGCGCAGGCTGTCCAGTTTGAACTCCCGTATGTCCGTTCCGTCTATGCTGATTCTGCCTGAATCCACATCATAGAAGCGGGGTATAAGGTCGACAAGTGTGGATTTGCCTCCTCCGGAGGCTCCAACTATGGCAATGGTCTTGCCCTTGGGGATGACCAGGTTGATATCCGAAAGGATCTGGCGGCCAGCCTCATAGCTGAAATTGACGTGGTCGAAGCGGATAGCCTCGGCAAACGAAGTGATGTCCTTGGCTCCTTCGGTCTCGCGTATGGTGTTCTGGGCATCCAGGATCTTGTCTATGCGCTCCATTGAGGCCAGGCCCTTGGGAATGTTGTATGCTGCGCGGGAGAGGTCTTTGATCGGCTGGATGACACTGTAGAGTATCACCATGTAGAAAATGAAGGTAGGAGCATCGATGAAAGAGTCATCCTTGATAATAAGGTATCCGCCGAAGCAGAGCACTATGCTGATCATCATCGTGCCAAGGAACTCACTCACCGGGTGTGCCAGCGCCTGTCGGGTGGACACGCGTGCATTCTTGCGGCGCATGGCACCGGTCACCTTGTCAAAACGCTCGCCCATCATCTTCTCGGCGAGGAAGGCCTTGATCACGCGAAGCCCGCCCAGGGTCTCTTCGACCTGGCTCATGGTATCGCTCCAAAGTGCCTGAGCCTCAGTGGATTTCTTCTTCAGGTTGCGCCCTATCACGCCCATCAGCCACATCATCAGCGGGGCAAACACCAGCACGAAGAGGGTGAGTTTCCAGGAAATGAAAACCAGGGTGCCGATATAGAAGACGATAAGGATGGGATTCTTGATAAGCATGTCCAGCGAACCGGTGATGGAACTCTCCACTTCCTGCACGTCGCCGCTCATGCGGGCTATGATGTCCCCTTTGCGCTCCTGGCTGAAGAATCCCAGGGGAAGGGACAGGATTTTATTGTAGATCTCCATGCGCATGTCCTTCACGATGCCGGTGCGCAAGGGCACCATTACCGCGGTGGAACCGAAATAGCATGAAGTTTTGAGCGCTGTCATGAAGATAAGGATGCCCGCAAGCACGAACAGTGTGACTACCGGGCCGTGGTCGACCATATACTGGGATACGAACCAGTAGAAATTGTTTACTAGGGTTTCCTTGAACTCTCCCTGGCCCCAGGGGATGAAAGTGTATGCCTTTTCTTCCATCTGGAAGATAATCTTCAGCACCGGGATAATCAGAGTGAAAGAGAAGATGTTGAAGACCGCACTGAGCACGTTCATCAGCACTGAACCCCCAAGGTATTTATTGTATGGACGCACGTAGCGCCGCAACATCGACCAGAATGCTTTCATTCTTACAAATATAATCAAAATTACAATATGAACATCGGCGAAGCGCTCTGGCGGGGCAGGGCCAGGAGTCGGATGCCGGTGCCCTCTACGGACGGGAGGCAGGCCTCCACGGCCTTGAGGGGAGTATTGTTGTGCTCGCTCAGGTGGCATAGGAACACATTTTCCAGCCCGGGATGGATAAAATCCCTGATGGCGTCCGCACATTCTGCATTGGACAGGTGTCCGTTCCCTCCGCAGATGCGGTTCTGCAATTCCAGAGGGTACGGCCCGTGGCGGAGCATGTCCAGATCGTAGTTTGACTCGATCACCACCGTAGAGGCCAGGGATGCATAGCTCAGGGCCTCGTCTGTCATGCGGCCGATATCTGTCATTATCACAAACACATAGTCTTCCAGCCGTATGCAGTAGCCAACTGTCTGGGTAGCGTCGTGGGGAACTATGAAATGGCGGGCCCTGATTTTGCCGGGCACGATCTCAGACCAGTCCGTATCCTGCAGGTTTTTAACCACGGGGCCAAGATATTCGCCTGTCATCCAATGTGTTGCGAGCGATCCTCTGAGTTTGCGGGTCATCCATACCGGTTTCATCAGGCGCTTGCAATAGGGACCCAGATTGTGGATGTGGTCCATGTGGTCGTGGGTGATCAGTATGGCATCGACATCGTCGAATGTGAATCCGTTTTTCTGCAGCTCTCCCTTCAGGCGCCTCATGCTGACACCGGCGTCTATCAATATGCCGGCACCGCCGTTTTCTCCGTCCATATGGAGGAAGTAGCAGTTGCCGCAGCTGCCGCTGGAGAGGGACTGGAACACTATCTTATTGCTGATCATCGCTCTTGCAGTACTTGGAAATTACGCTGTATGCATCGCTCACGCCAAGTTCTCCGGCGCGGGAAAGGTCTATGCATCCCTTCTCCTTGTCTTTTATGAAGATTAGGGCAAGGCCCCTGTTGTAGTAGGCGTCACCCATGTATGGGTAGATGCTGATGGCCTTCCCGTAGTTCTCAATTGCCTCCACCATCTGGCTCGACAGGCAATAGAGGTTGCCCAGATTGAAGTAGAGGTAGGGGATATCCGGCAGGATGCGTATGGCCTCCCGCATGTCGGCGATGGCATCGGAGTAATCGTAACTGCGGTCGACACGGTCGCTGACCCTGGCGCGTATGGTGCCCTGGTCGTCCATGGTGAGAGTCTGCACGTTACGCTCCATGCTGGCTATAAAGTCTATCATCTCTGCACGGAGGACCCCTCTGTTCATAAGGTAGAATGCTTTATAGAAACGGGAGTAACGGTCCCGCATGGAATCATCCTCAGCCATCTTGACAGCCTTGTCGAAATAGCCCAGGGCTGCATTGTACTGCTTGTTCTGCACTTCGTAGATGCCATGGATGAAGCTGATCTGGGAAGGCGTCAGTCTGCTGTTGCCGGCTCCGGCGCTGCTGTCTCCGGCCAGGATGCTCCCGAGGCTCCTCCCCAGGCGTACGGCCTGCAAATCTTCGTTTGTAACCGTGACGGGGATGGGGACAGAGGCCTCGAAGCGCTCTACCAGAGGGTTCTCGAAGTCCCTGCGCAGAAGCATGACCCCGTCTTCTCCGTTGCCGGCAATCTTAAATTTGTACAGGGCTTTCAGACGAATATCGATGTCTCTATGCTGGAGGAGTTCGTCGTCGAAGTCCTTCTTGGCAAAATCGGCGTCGAGGGCCAGCAGGGAGCTGTATTTGCGGGTGGTGTCCGCAAAATCCGCCTGGCCGCTGGCATGTTTGCTCTGGTATTCCGCAACCTTTTTCCGGGCAATCTCGTAGTCCGCCTTGGACGCCTTCTTCCTGCCCATCATGTTCTCTACATAGGAGCGGTTCATATAGGCCTTGGCAAAATCCGGATACAGGGCGATAGCCATGTTGTAGTCTTCCAGGGCATCCTGCCAGCGCCCCATCTCTACGAAGAAGCCGGCGCGGTTGAAGAAGGCCAGCACGTTGCCGGGGTTGATGCCTATGACACGGTCCATGTCGTCCAGAGCACCTTCGAAATCCCCGACCTGGGCCTTCAGGAGGCTCCTGTTGTAGAGGGTGAGGGCATTTCCGGGCTCATCTTTCAGCACCCTGTCCAGGTCTGCCATAGCTTCCCTGGGCCTGCCCGACTCTGAGTGCATGAGCGCACGGTTGAAATAGGCGAAGGTATTGGTAGAGTCCAGTCTGATGGCAAGGTCCATGTCTGCTATGCCCTTTTCAAAGTCGTTGCTGGCAGCATACAGGCGGCCCCGGCGGATGTAACCTTCCGGGTCGTAACGGTCCAGTTTGATGGCCCTGTTGTAGTCCGCGAGCGCCTTCACCGTATCTTTACAGAAGAGCCAGCAGGCACCCCGGTTAAGGTATGCACCCGGATCTTTCGGCTCTTTCTTGATATATCGGTCGAAGTCTGCGATGGCCTCGTCGAAGCGTTGGGCAAGGAAATATGTGACACCCCGGCTGAAATATATGCCTGCGAATCCGGGACGGAGTTCGATGGCGCGGTCCAGGTCCTTCAAGCCTTCTTCGTATTGCCCCTGGCGGCTGCGGGTGATGCCGCGGTAGTGGTAGCCGTTGGTGAAAACCGGGTTCAGCCGCACCGAGCGGTCGAAATCCTGCTGGGCACCACGTATGTCCCCGAGGTTGTATTTAGAGATGCCCCGGTAGAAGTAGTTCCAGTAATCGGTGGTGTCCAGGCGCGCCAGCACATTGAAATTCTCTATGGCCAGGGCATATTTGCCGTCGGCGAACGCCTGCCTGCCGCGAAGGAAGAAGACATCTTTATCGTACTGGGCCGACACCCTGCCGTATGGCATGAATGCCACTGAGAATAAAAAGAGTATTGCCAGCCCGAACTTTTTCATTACTTTTGTAATGCTTTGCGCACAATCAAGCAAATATAACATTTATTATGCCTAATTCCGCCCGTACGGCAAAAATAATTCTCATTATCTGCATGCTGGTGCATTCGGTCTGGGCGGACGCATCCCCTTCGGATGGCTCTGGAGGGCAACTTGGAGACGAACTGCGAAGGGATGTGGAGTTCCTGTCAGACAGCCTTTGCGCCGGGCGGCAGACCGGGACTCCCGGCGCCACAGGAGCCGCTTTCTATCTGATCCGGCGACTCCATTCGCTGGGGTACGAAGTCGAATATGACACATTCCGCACAGAGCGTGGGGCAGTGGGGCGCAATCTGGTGACAAAGCAAAAGGGGAGCAAGGCGGCAATCCTGCTGATGGCAAGTTACGACGGGCTTGGAAGGATAGGCACCCGCCTCTATCCAGGTGCCGACAGCAACGCATCCGGAGTGGCTGCACTCCTGTCCCTGGCTTCCCGGCTGAAAGACCGGGACGATGTAATCATCGCTTTTGTAGATGCCCATAACGTTAATCTGGCCGGGGCAGAGGCCCTGAAATCCTTCATTGGCAAAAGGCGCCTCCGCATGGTGGTGAGCCTGGATATCCTCGGCAGCACCATGTCGCCTCCGGACAAGTTCTGGAAGAACTACCTGATAGTGCTGGGCGGCAACGGCTGGCAGCGGAGCCTGGAGAAGGCGAACATGGAAACCGCCCTTCATCTGTATTACGACTATTATGGCAGCCGTTCCTTCACCGATTTGTTTTACCGCAAGGTGAGCGACCATAAGGTGTTTCTGGACCGGGGGATACCCGTGCTGATGTTCACATCCGGAATCACCATGAACACAAACCGGGAAGGCGATACTTTCGAATCGCTTGATTATAAGATATTTGCGGAGCGGGTTACGCTGATTTCCAACTGGCTGCAGGCGCTTCAGTAAAGTTGCACCGGCCCCAGCATCACTTTTACCGGCTTGGCACCAAGGGCGTAGCAATTGAAGCAGATATGGATGGTTAGGAGTATGGGTGCAGGTTTCATATTTCAATTATACTGGATTTTTCGTATTTTTGCGTCCGCCAGAAGAAACTAAAAGATATAGAATATGGTAAAAGTTGAATTAGGGGGCTGCAGCTCCTTCGTTAAAGAATCCGTTTACAAAGAATACGTTGGAAAGGCTCTGGAAGCATTCGATGTGCTTCAGGGCGAAAAGGGAGCCGGTAACGATTTCCTCGGATGGAAGACTCTTCCTGTAGATACTCCGGAGAGCCAGATTGCTGAATTCGAGGCTATTAAGGCCGACTGGAAGGCCCGTGGAGTCAATCTTGCCGTCGTAATAGGCATTGGCGGAAGCTATCTCGGCGCCCGCTGCGCCATCGAGGCACTCTCGCACCAGTTTATGCGTCCGGAAGGTGAAATCCGCGTCGTGTTCGCAGGCAACAACCTCAGTGAAGATTATCTTGCCGAGCTGATGGACCTCGTGGAGCAGAGCAATGCTGCCTGCGTGGTTATTTCCAAGTCCGGCACCACCACCGAACCTGCCGTTGCATTCCGCATCGTCAAGGAATATCTCGAAAAGAAATACGGCAAGGCTGAAGCAGCCGTGCGCACCGTGGCCATCACCGATGCGAAGAAGGGCGCCCTCAAGACTCTTGCGACCCAGGAAGGATACCGCACATTCGTGGTTCCGGACAATGTGGGCGGCCGTTACTCCGTCCTCACCCCCGTCGGGCTCCTGCCCATCGTGCTTGCCGGATTCGACGTCCGCGCAATGCTGAAAGGCGCTGCCGATGAGCGTGAGTCCCTCCTTGTGAAAGAGGAGAAGAATGCTGCGGTGGAGTATGCAGCCATGCGCAACCTGCTTTATTCCGAGCTTGGCAAGAAGGTTGAGGTCCTGGTGAACTACAATCCCAAGTTCCAGTATCTCGGCGAATGGTGGAAGCAGCTTTACGGCGAGTCCGAGGGTAAAGACCAGAAGGGTATCTTCCCCGCATCCGTAAACAACACCACCGACCTCCACTCAGTCGGTCAGTTCATACAGGAAGGGGACCGCGTTATGTTCGAAACAGTGGTCAAGGCAGAGAAGGCATGCCGCAGCGTTGTCATCGGCAGCGATGAGCAGAACCTGGACCAGCTCAACTACCTTGCAGGCCAGCATGTGGAGCATTGCAATGCCATGGCAGCCCTCGGCACAAAACTCGCCCATATCGACGGTGGAGTGCCCCAGCTTGAGGTTTCCGTAGAGAAGATAGACGAGTACAATCTCGGCGCCATCTTCTACTTCTTCGAGTTTGCTTGCGGGGTCAGCGCATATCTTCTCGGCGTAAATCCCTTCAACCAGCCCGGTGTGGA
>DGUE01000012.1:0-162 GCA_002393895.1 Bacteroidales bacterium UBA4318 | reverse complement strand
ATATGTTCGCCCTGCTCCGTAAACCCGGTTACGAAGCAGAGACTGAACAAATTCTAAAGCGAATCTAGAGCTTTTCCCAGACGGATATCTGGGCGAAGAGTTTCTTCAGGAAATCTTCCGGAAGCTTGTGGTTGGAAAGGTCCTTCTTAAGAGCTTCGGTTG
>DGUE01000016.1:1410-3815 GCA_002393895.1 Bacteroidales bacterium UBA4318 | reverse complement strand
GGAATGACCTTCACTACCCCGGAGCAGAAGCTGTATCTTTATTACGCAAAAAGTCCTTCTGGAAGTGATTATGTTGTAATTAAGGATGCCGAGGTGACTGTGTCGGAACGTCGGTTCAAGCATAAGTTTAGCTGGAACGGCGAGTGCTGGACAAGCTCATTTCTCCCGGAGTTCGATACTCAGTATACGCTGAACGTGACGCTTCCCGACGGCCGAACCCTGAGCGGCAGTACCACGTATCCGGAAGCCTTGACGATTACGAGCCACCCATTGTATATTTACCCGGGGATGGTGACCAGCCTGGCTGGATGGCAAAGGATAACCCGATATGACTGGATTTCAGGGCCGAAGCGAGATGCTTTTCTTTGGGCTATTCCAACCCCGGAATGCGAAATGCCATATTTGGTGACCGACCACTCGGGTGCCGACAATGCCAATGTGGTCGGCGGGTTCTGGAAGGATCTGCCGGTGTCGATGCAATGCGATTCGAGCATAACCAAAATCCGAAATACATTTCATCGGGATGAGTGGGATTATGGAATCTGGGATGCATTTGTGCAGCGGTGCAATACCCTCCCTGTGCATCGGGGATATCTCCGTATATGCCATCCGTCAGATTACGACAATGGCAACGAAAATGCAAAAACCCAATATACAGGTTCACGCTGGACGGATACCGGTGAGGTAGGAGTTGTTACGGATAGTTGGAGTGATGCCTTTATTCTGTTCGGTGACCGTTTTGTAAACCTCACTCCACCTGGCATGTATGGTTCTGCTGTGTTTGGCATGCTTTACAAAACATATTTCCTTTCGGAGGAGTATGATGCATATCTGAACAGTATTCTGCATATGCAGTTACGGGGGGATGAACTTGCAGCGAGTTATTTTTCGCCGGATGCGAATTATACGAATATCAATGGAGGTATCGGGATTTTTGGAGCAAAATGGTAATGAAACGGATAATAGTTGTTATTACTTCCCTGCTGGCGGCGTCCTGCGTGGAGCCCATCGTGATGGATCCGCTGGAGGAGATGCCGGTGGTGGTGAACTGCGTGCTGCATTCGAAGACTCCGGGCCTCGATGCGGAGGAGCAGACGCTTGACCTTTATTATGCCGCGCGCCCGTCTGCCAAGGAGTATGCAAAGATCAGTAATGCGAGCGTAATAGTCAGCGGTGGCGGGCAGACTCACGTTTTTGAATGGAACGGAACCAACTATAGTTGCACTTTCCGGCCTGTTCACCATACCGAGTATACGCTGAAAATAATTCTTCCCGACGGGAGGAAAATCAGCGCCTCTACCATCTATCCCGATTTTCTGGGTCTTGGCTCTAAGGAAGTCGATGTGGGGGCGGAAGATGTATTTAGGTACAAGTATTATTATGTGTGCGGCAACAGTTCGGGCAGGGATGTGTACATGTGGTTTATTCCTAAGAAGGGAGAAAAAACGATACGTCTCTTCAGCACCTCGCATCCTGGAGCGGACGGATTCAATATCACATATGGCTCATGGGATGATTTCTTTAAGAATGTTTTTATGGATTATCCGTCGGATTACTGGAAACGGTATCTGGAGATATGTTCCGGCCGGCCTCTCTATGCCGGTTTTCTCCGCATTCACCATCCGGCGGATTTCGATAACGGAATACCTTACGAACTGACACGTCCATCAAGCTGGACACAGCTTGAGAGCGGCATAACAGACAGGCAACTCTTTATGCTGGAGGTCGACTACTACTATGAAGCCCCTCTCTGGTGGTATGAGCCCGGCTTTCTAGTTTTCCCGATGACGCTTCATTTCCTGTCGGAAGAGTATGACGCGTATCTTCGCGCACTGGTGAGCAGCACCCTTGTGAATGCAGATGAACTTGTGAATGTTTTTTCGCCGAAGGTCGATTACACCAATATCCAAGGCGGCCTCGGCATATTCGGATCTGATTATACGTTTGATTATTGCCCCAATTATGAACAATTATAGATTACTCGTAATTCCGGCTCTGGCGCTCTGTTTTGCGGCGACTGCCCAGGAACTCCCCAGGACCGACACCCTTCCTCCGGCAATCAAGGAGGATGTGCGCAGCGGCCAGAAAACCCTCAGTGAGCGCATTTTGAAGATTTCGGACATTTCGGTGATGGCTACCCCCACCGGAGAGGCCGATTTCGTGAAGTTCGTGCAGACGCTGCCCGGCGTGGCCAGCGGCTCGGACGGATCGTCCAGCTACTATGTGCGCGGCGGCAACATGGGCGGCAACGTGCAGACGCTGGACGGCGTGCCCATCTACGGCACATCCCACCTCGTGGGCCTCACATCGGCCTACCCGCCGGAGGTCGTTTCCGTGGCGGAATTCCAGGTGGGCGGTTTCTCTTCCGAAGAGGGCAACCTGAGCTCGTCGCACATCAAGCTGCG
>DGUE01000016.1:0-1276 GCA_002393895.1 Bacteroidales bacterium UBA4318 | reverse complement strand
GGATATGTGAGCACGCCGTTGATCGAGAACAGGCTCTCGCTGAATGCGGCCGTGCGCGTGTCGCCCGCCGGCCTGGAGTATAAGGCCATCAAGGGCCTGATGGACCCGGAAGCCGTCAGCATCAAGGACGCGGATGCGGCCATCTACGACCTCTACGCCAAGCTCAAGTACCGGGTGGACGCCAATCGCTCCCTTTCGCTCACGGCCTTCCACAGCCTCGACAAGTACAATTTTCTGATGGACAGCGGCTCGGAAGACAAGATGACCTGGAACAACGCGATGCTGATCGCGCAGTACGATGCCCCCTGGCGGAAGAAAGGCGGCACCCTTGGCGTGACCGCATCCTTCAACCACTATGGCAACTCGCAGGGAATGATCAAGCAGATGGACAAGACCTCCAACGACCTGCTGATCCGCAGCCTTCTCGACGAGACGATGCTGCACGCCTGCGTGAATACAATGGCAGGCCAGAAATGGAAGGCACAATACGGACTCAAGGTCCGTGCGGCCCGCTTCAATCCCGGATCCGCACGGGTGCTGAAGAGCACCGGCCTCTTCCCCAAAACCAGTTCGCCGCTGGTAAAGAATGTGCATTGGAACGTCACCGGCACCCTCCACGGGCAGCTTGAGCGCGGCAGCACCGAGCGAAGCATGCTCCGTCTGGCGGGACGCCTGAACTACAATAACGCTTCGGGCTTTGCCCCGGAAGCCAGCGTCCTGCTTCGCATCCGCTTCTTCAAATATCTGGGCCTGGAGGCCACCGGCGACTATCTATCCCAGTTCTACCACACCCTGGAGGGCATTCCGCTGGGATGGTCGCTCGATATGATAGTGCCGCCTTCCAAGCGCTTCCGCCCGGAGCAGACCAGGCAGGCCTACGCGGGTCTCTACTCCGATGCCGGAAACCATCACTTCTCCGCGGGCGCATACTACAAGGAGATGTCGAACCTGGTGTACTTCTCCGATGCCACCAAGCTCTTCGACTCGGCAATAGCCGGATGGGAGGAGAATATCGAGGTCGGCACCGGCACTTCGCGCGGCCTGGAGTTCCTCTACGAAAAGACCTCCGGCCTGGCTACCTGGCGCTTCGCCTACACCTGGTCCAAGACCGACAGGCTCTTCCCCAATTTGAATAAGGGAAAGATATTTCCGGCCAAATACGACCGCGAGCACATTTTCAACGCTTCCGCCTCGGCCAGGGTGCTTTCGCGGGAGAAGCTGAATGTCAGCATCGCAACGCTGTTTACCTATCAGTCCGGGCACTGGGAGACGGTTA
>DGUE01000183.1:8128-8853 GCA_002393895.1 Bacteroidales bacterium UBA4318 | reverse complement strand
TAGGTGGAAGGATGGACGCAGTAGCCCAGCTTCAACACATTGGTTGTCAGCACTTTGGTGAGAGGATAGAGCTGGCGTCCCTTCTCCGATTCGGTAAAATAACCGAGTTTGGTGGAGAGGTTGCGAAGTGCCATCACAACCAGGCCTGCCCCGTTCTTGCGGGGGCAGCGGGTGACGCAGGACATGCATTCTCCGCAATACCAGATGGTCTCGCTTTTGAGGAGTTCGAGTATTCCGTCTTCGTCCTTACGCTGGACGGTGTCCACGATCTTGCGCGGATCATATTTGTAGAACTCCGCCGCAGGGCAGATGGCTGTGCAGGTGCCGCAGTTGATGCAGGTCTTGAGCCCTTCCTTGAAGCGGTAGTCTTTGGTGAGTTCGTCGTACAGTTTACCCATAGCACACGTTTAAGTTTCAAATATACAAAATATTTGGGAATGCCGCTTTGGACGACGGATTCCGCCCCAGGTCAGGCATTTGGGGGCCTACCCGTCGAACTTTTGCCTGGTTTCCTTTACAGGTCAGGCATTTTTTGAAAGGCGACCTGGTGCGAAACAGTGTTGCTTTTAATATCCATTCATTCGAATAACACAAAAAAGCGTATCTTTGTTATGCACTACAGGATCACAAGAAAAAGCGATAATAAAAACAACCATCATGATAGATTCAATACTACAGTTCAATAAGCAGTTCGTTGCGGAAAAGGCCTATGAGCCGTACGTTAC
>DGUE01000183.1:0-7993 GCA_002393895.1 Bacteroidales bacterium UBA4318 | reverse complement strand
CTGGGGCTGAAGAATGGAGATGCGAAGATTATCAAGAATGCTGGGGGGCTTATTCTTTCCGAAACTGATTCAGCCATAAGATCTCTTCTGGTAGCCATTTATGAACTAGGCGTAAACGAGGTAATGGTAATCCATCATTCCACCTGCGGGGCATGTCACATGAGTTACAGGGAGTTCAGGCCTCACATGCTCGAAAGGGGCATAACAGAAGAGGAACTTTCAAAATGGGAAAAGAAAGGCATTGCTGATTGGTTGGAAGGCTTTCACGATACCGAGGCATCGGTCCGCAAGACAGTGGCCGATATTGTCAGCCATCCTCTTGTCCCACGGAGTGTTACGGTTCGCGGATTCATCATTGATTCCACTACTGGAGAACTTTCAGAGATTGAGTAATCACATTTTTCACTATATTTACGCAAGATTCGGCGTTTCGCGGATTTATAGGGTATGAAACAGAGAATTAACAACTGGACGAAATTGCTTTACGGCTTCCTGATGACCATACTGGGTTTTTCGGGATGCGAACACGTCTTTAATACCTTGGCGGAATATGGTCAGCCCAGCGCCGACTTCAGCATTTTGGGTGAGGTCAAGTCCTCTGAGGGCAAGCCCATCAAAGGCATCCGCGTCATAGTGAATCCTCAAAGAGATCAAACTGATGAGTATTCAAAATGGGTGCAGGATACCCTGTATACCGACTCCGACGGCAAATTCTCAAAGGAACAGCTCAAGTATGGCTGGCCGACAACAGACAAATTCAAGGTGACATTCGAGGATATCGACGGCCCGGAGAATGGTGGAGAATTCGAGACGGTAGCGTTGTTAGATGACGGTCTTTCCATTAAACAGGTCAAAAAAGGCAGCGGAAACTGGTATAAAGGCGCCTACGAAATAACCGCCGACGCCACCATGTCTCCCAAAAAACAAGACTGATGCCCGAGCCCCTGTCTCTTCGCCGCAGAATTGCCCTTGACATCACCGAAAGAGTCAAGCAGAACCTCGTGCGGGAGCATCCTCTCAAGCAATTGTTCTGGGAATGCACCCTGCGCTGCAACCTTGCCTGCCGTCACTGTGGAAGCGACTGCAGGCAGATTTCCGCTATCAAAGACATGCCAAAGGAGGATTTCGGCCGCGTGCTGGACAGCGTCGCCGCCGTCACCGATTCGCATAAAGTGATGATCAACATCACCGGTGGAGAACCCCTCTGCCGCCCGGACCTCGAGGCCTGCGGCCGGATGATTTACGAAAAAGAATTCCCCTGGGGCATGGTGACGAACGGCCTTGCCTTGACTCCCCAGCGTTATGAAAAACTCCTCCTGAGCGGCCTCAGGGCAATGACCATCAGCCTTGACGGCATAGGCGAAACCCACGACTGGATGCGCGGGCGCAAGGGCTCTTTTGAGAAGGCCACAGCAGCCATCAAAATGGTGATAGATTCCGGAGAGATAGCCTTCGACGTAGTCACCTGTGTGAATAAGCGTAGCTACTCGCAACTATCTGATATTAAAGAGTTTCTGATCAGCCTCGGACTGAAGGAATGGCGGCTGTTCACAGTTTTCCCCGTTGGCAGAGCTGCCACAGACCCGGAACTTCAGCTATCCAACGAAGAATTCAAGGGCCTGATGGAATTCATCAAGGCTACCCGGAAAGAAGGCCGGATTATGGCCGAATATGGCTGCGAAGGCTTCCTGGGCAATTATGAAGGCGATGTGCGCAGCCATTTCTATATCTGTTCGGCAGGCGTCACAATAGGCTCCGTCCTTGCCGACGGCAGCATCTCCGCCTGCCCCAGTATCAGGGCCGATTATCATCAGGGAAACATCTACCAAGATGACTTCATGGAAGTCTGGAACACCCGCTTCCAGCCCTTCCGGGACCGCTCTTGGATGCATAAAGACCAGTGCGCCTCCTGCAAGGTCTGGAAATACTGCAAAGGCAACGGCATGCACCTGCGGGACGCCGACGGCAAACTTCTCCTCTGCCATTACTCCAAGCTTTAAGCTATTGCTTAATCAATTTTATTCACTATATTTGCAACAGCTTCGAGTAAGTTAGAAGGCACTACGGTGCGCTTCCTTGCAGGGGGACCTTCGGGTTCCCCTGTATTTTTATGGGTAGATGCAAATTACCCCTTTTCCATCATAAACCCACACTTCGCTTATCTTGGCATTCACATTTAACCTAGACCGGATAGCACGTTTGATCTGCCTGACAGATGTACCTTCTCGGTTGTCGATTATCACACAATCCGACTGTTTGAGTCCGTTTGTCAGCATATTGGAGAGTTTCCTCTTATGCCAAGGCCTCACATAACTTTCATACTCGTAAAAGGTGCCATCGACCCACAAATCAGGGCATTTTCTTTCATATTTCGTTCCCATCAAAGAAGAGAAAACTTCTTTATAATCGCGTGATTTGTAATGAATTGGCGCCAAAACTCTAACGCGGCTCCCCTCCTTCGCGAAACACTCCGCAATTGCTATTAGATCCACGGCATCCGGCTTTGAAAGATTCAATTCACCAGACACCCAAACTTCTCCTACCGGGCAATACTTCTTATGCAAATGGAAATGACCCTTCATGTTCTCCATACCTCGATTCATTTTTACAAAAATAACCGAAAAACGAATAGTCAAATGATTGAAAGTACTTGTAAAATTCGATTGTTTTATTAGGGCTTATGCCCGCACAAGGTACATGGATTATAAAAAATGATGTATCTTTGTTTTGTAGTATTCTACCGGGAGATTTATGATTTTGCTAAAAGCATTCACTTTTTCCGTTAACATTTTCTGCGCGGGGGCGTCTTTATGTCAAAAATGTGTTTTATGAGACGGTTTTTACTTATCATCATTGTTATCGCGCTCCCCTTTTCGGCGGTGGCGGCGGAAGGAGGAAAGTCCATTCCAAAAGCGAAGATCAATTCGCTTATTTCTGAATACAGTTCCAGTGACGGCGTGGAAGTTGTCAACCTTGGCCGTATCGCGCTGGGGGCACTCCGGGGAATAGTCCGCATCAGCGACCCGGGCGACAAAGACACCCGCGATGCCCTGCAGATGGTCCGCGGCCTCAAGAGGCTCTCGGTTTTCGAATATGAAGACTGCCCGGACCAGCAGAAATCTCAGATTACCAGGAAGTTGAACAGAATCCTTTCGGGCTGCGAAGTGCTGGTGGAAGCCAGCGGCGACGGCGACCGGGTGACCATCTACGGCTACCTCGACGAAAAGAGCAATCTCATCCGGGACTGCATCATCTACACCCCGTCCAGCTGCGCACTGATCTGCCTATTCGGCAACTTCTCCATGGACACCATCGCAAAGATTGCGGAAAATGACTGAGCAGCGCTTCCATAGCGATTACCTGACCCTGGCGGAAAGCCTCTACAGGATTGCATACTACATCCTGGAATCCGAGGCCGAAGCGGAGGATGCGGTGCAGGAACTTTACCTCAAGCTCTGGAAGATGCGTGATGCCCTGGACGGCATCCAGAACCCGAAAGCCTATGCCATCCGTCTCCTGAAGAACCAATGCATAGACCGCATCAGAAGAGCCTCCAAAGAGACCGGCGCCCAGTACGACTCAGCTGACACCCAGTACAGCCCCGATGAAAGGATAGACGCCCGCGAACGGCTCGACAAGGTGCTGGAGGCGGTGAAGGCCCTCCCCGAGAGGCAACGGAAGATTCTTATCCTGCGTACGGTAGACGGCCTTTCCTACGAAGAAACAGCCAGACTCGCCGGATGCGATTACCTCACCTGCCGTGTGCTGCTATCAAGGGCACGGGCAAAACTAAAAACAATTGTATGAAAAAGATAGAAGATATAGAAAGAATGGAAGCGGAAGAGCTGGAAGCAGCAGCCCTTAAAGAGACAATACGCGTCCCCGACGGCCTTAAAGACCGCATCAAGGCAACTCTGGCAGCGGAAACCATTATTGAGGAATCCGCTCGCAAACGCAGCCCTCTCCCCTACATCGCAGTGGCAGCCGCGGCAGCCGTGGCAGCCATAGTAGCAATCCCGCACAAAGGCTCAGCCCTGCAGGACACCTACACCGATCCCTATCTTGCTTATGCAAAGGTGGAGGAAACCTTCAACACCATTTCCAACAAAATGGCCGCCGGCATATCCCTGGCCGAAGAAGCAAGGGACGCCGCCGGAAGGCCTGCAGAAATAATCAATAAAATCAACACGAAATGAAACGGATAATCATAATTGCAACCCTGTTGCTCGCAAGCATATCGGCTTTCGCCCAGAGCGGAAAAAGCATTTACCAGAAGTATTCAGATGCCGAAAACGTGAGCGCCGTCTACATCTCTTCGGCTATGTTCCGGATGATTGGCAAAATTCCTGACCTGAATGTGGAAGGAAACGAAGTGAACCTTGCTCCCATAATCCAGTCCCTTAGCGGCCTGTACATCATCAGCAGCGAAAACCCGAAGATCAACTCCCAGATCAAGGCAGATGCCGAAAAGTTTATCAACGGAGGAGAGTATGAACTGTTGATGGAAGCCAAGGATAACGGAGAGACCGTCAGAATGTATACTGTCGGCACGGAAAAAGTCGTCAACAGCTTTGTGATGCTCTCCCTTGACGGGAACGAAATCAACTTTATCTGCGTAGATGGCAAGATGAACAGGGATGATCTGGACAAGCTGCTTGCAGATGCAATGAAATAATTTCCTAAATTTGCAGAAACGAAAATACTTCAAGTATGCTTTCTTTTCTGCTTTGCATAATCGCCCTCATAGTGGGTTATGTGCTCTACGGAGCATTTGTAGACAAAGTCTTCGGGTCGGATCCCAAGCGTCCGACTCCCGCTATTGAAAAAACGGACGGGGTGGATTTCATCCCCATGCCCACCTGGAAGGTGTTTATGATACAGTTTCTGAATATAGCAGGGACGGGGCCTATCTTCGGAGCCATCATGGGCGCGAAGTTCGGCCCCGCCTCCTATTTATGGATAGTGCTGGGGTGCATTTTTGCGGGTGCGGTGCATGATTACCTCACGGGGATGCTTTCCGTCCGCCACGGCGGCGCAGGCCTGCCGGAACTCGTGGGCAGTTACCTCGGAAGCGCCACCAAGAAGGTGATGCTGGTGTTCTCCCTGCTGCTTCTGCTCCTGGTGGGAACGGTGTTCGTCTACAGCCCGGCCCTGATTCTGGGAGATATGGCCGGCGACGGTTCCCGCAGCGCCATAATGCTCTGGGTAGCAGTGGTTTTCGTTTACTACATCATCGCCACCCTCCTCCCTATCGACAAGATAATCGGAAGGATATATCCCCTGTTCGCTGCCGCCCTTCTCTTTATGGCTGCAGCGCTGATGATATGCCTCTTCGCCAAATGGCCCGCCATCCCCGAAATCTGGGACGGCCTGCAGAACCGCGGTCCTTCGATCGGGCTTAACGGCCAGAGCATCTTCCCCTGCCTCTTCATAACCATAGCCTGCGGAGCGATCAGCGGCTTCCACGCCACCCAGAGCCCGCTCATGGCCCGCTGCATCAAGAATGAGAAGCTGGGGCGTCCGGTGTTTTACGGGGCGATGATAACCGAAGGAATGGTGGCGCTCATCTGGGCTGCCGTTGCATCCTACTTCTTCTTCGACGGAGGTGCGGCGGAAGTCGGTTCGGACCTCACCGCAGCGGCTCCTACGGTGGTCACCAAAGTCTCCCGCAGCTGGCTGGGAGTACTCGGTGGAGTGCTGGCAATCCTTGGTGTGGTGGCAGCGCCTATCACCAGCGGCGATACCGCCTTCCGCAGTGCCCGTCTGATAATTGCAGACTTCCTGAAATTCGACCAGAAACCCATACACAACCGCCTGGTGATAGCGGTTCCCCTATTTATCGCAGCAAGCGCATTGCTTTGGTTCAACGTTGCAAATGCCAACGGATTCAACATAATCTGGCGCTATTTCGGATGGGCTAATCAGACCCTGGCCGCATTTGCACTCTGGACGGCAACAGTATACCTAGCAAAAGCGAAGAAAGGTGCATGGTACCTTATTGCCCTGCTTCCTGCAACGTTCATGACCTCGGTATGCCTTACCTTCATCTTGGTAGACAAGACCGGTTTTGGGCTGAGCCAGACCTTGATACCCTGGCTGGGGGTCGGCACGTTCGTGATTTCACTGGCTTTATTCTTCATCTGGCACAGGAAAGTTTGCAAATAAGGAAATCTTTTCTTTTATTTGTATCCGTATGTCAGTAGTGTGCCCTCATAAGAGCAGACGAGCCCGAGGATAGGAGGCGTAGAACCCTCCCAAATATCTTCGGAAATTCTTCACATACACAATTCCAACAGAGTTTCCACCTTAATAATTGCAATTGACAATCTCGGTTTGTCTTGCCATTAGGGATATTACGTATCTGGCCCGACAACCGCAGTCAGACAGGATAATAAATGGAAATCAAGGTATTTGTGGCTGACAACAGCCATCTAAGCTATGCAGAAGCAATCTGCAAAGAAATAGAAGAATCAGCCAAGGAAAGCAAACTTGGCCTCGCCAAGCGTACCCAGGAATACATTTCCGGGAAAATCCTCTCCGGGAAGGCTGTGATAGCCCTCACATCCGAAGGTGAATTCGCAGGCTTTTCCTATATAGAAACCTGGGGAGGCAAGAGTTTCGTGGCCAATTCCGGCCTCATCGTCGCCCGCAAGTTCCGCGGGCTGGGCCTTGCCAAGCGCATCAAGGAGCAGACTTTCATCCTCTCCCGCAAACTCTTCCCGGATGCCAAGATTTTCTCTCTGACCACGGGTGCGGCAGTCATGAAGATGAACTACGAATTCGGATTCCGTCCCGTTCCGTACAACGAACTGACGGATGACCCGGAATTCTGGAAAGGCTGCGAAGGATGCCGGAACTTCGACATCCTCACACGTAACGAATACAGGCTCTGCCTCTGCACCGGCCTCCTGTACGATCCAAAAGAACATTTTGAAATACATCACCCCGGAGAATAATGAAAAAGGTAGTTGTTGCATACAGCGGAGGGCTGGACACCTCCTACACGGTCATGTATCTCGCCAAGGAAAAGGGATACGAAGTTTATGCCGCCTGCGCGGACACGGGAGGCTTCTCTCCCGAGCAACTCGCTCAGAATGAGAAGAATGCGTATGCGCTCGGCGCCAAGGAATACGTCACCCTCGACGTCACGAAGGAATACTACGACAAGAGCCTCCGTTACATGGTCTACGGCAACGTGCTCCGTAACGGCACCTACCCAATCTCCGTGTCGTCCGAACGAATCTTCCAGGGCATCGCCATCGCCCGTTATGCCAAGCAGATAGGTGCGGATGCCATAGCCCACGGCTCCACCGGCGCCGGCAACGACCAGGTCCGTTTCGACATGACCTTCCTGGTGATGTGCCCGGAGATGGAAATAATCACCCTCACCCGCGACGGCAACATCTCCCGCAAAGATGAGGTGGATTACCTGAACGCACATGGCTTCAAGGCCGATTTTGCCAAGATGAAGTACTCCTACAACGTGGGCATCTGGGGCACCTCAATCTGCGGTGGGGAGATACTCGATTCCAGGCAGGGCCTGCCCGAAAGCGCCTACCTCAAGCAGGTCACCAAGACCGGCAGTGAGATTCTCTCCATTGGCTTCTACAAGGGCGAACTGCACTCCGTGAACGGCAAGGCATACGAAGACAGAATCCAGGCCATCAAAGCCGTAGAGGAGATAGGCTCAGCCTATGGCATAGGCCGCGACATGCACGTGGGAGACACCATTATAGGCATCAAGGGGCGCGTAGGATTCGAGGCGGCTGCGCCTATGCTGATAATCGCAGCGCACAAATTCCTCGAGAAGTTCACCCTGAGCAAGTGGCAGCAGTACTGGAAAGAGCAGGTGGCCAACTGGTACGGCATGTTCCTGCACGAGAGCCAGTACCTGGAGCCGGTTATGCGCGATATCGAGGCGATGCTTGAGGAGAGTCAGCGCAACGTGAACGGTACCGTGACCCTGCAACTGCGGCCTTACGGCTTTGAAACC
>DGUE01000061.1 GCA_002393895.1 Bacteroidales bacterium UBA4318 | reverse complement strand
GTGGAATAGCTCACCTGGCGGAGGCCGGCCTTGAAATCGAGTTCATCCGAAACAGCGCCGTCCTGGAGTACCGCCACCGAAGCATCATACAGATAGGCTTCGCCATAACGGTTGGGCCACCACAGGCGGGGATTTTCTATCCGGATTGTCTTGCTGACGCTGCGCTCTTCTCCCGCCGAGAGCTCCACCGGCAACTCGAAGGACGCATCGCCTATCTTTCCCTGCCACAGCACTTTGCGGGCATCGGGGGCGGTATTGCGCAGCAGTGCCTCTACCGTCACATCCGCCACGGTCGTTTCGGGCAGATTCAACACGGTTTTTACGAGAGGATCGGACACGGTGACATCCCCCTTAGTGCTGAAGCAGACGTCCCTCCATATGCCTATGTTGCGCCCGCGGACGGTAGGAATCCAGTCCCAGCCTATGGACGCGTGGAAGGTGGGATTATCGGCCCCAAGCACGCCTCCGTTCGGGGGTATGCGCTTGAGTGTGTTGCCCTTGGCCGCTCCGGGAGTGGCAGGGCGGTGGATCAGCACCTCCACCTCATTATCTCCTTTGCGGACTATATCCGTGACATCGAAGCGCGCCCGGGTGAAGGCTCCGTCAATCCTGCCGAGGGCCTTGCCATTCAGGCTCACCTCCGCCTTCCAGTTGATGCCGCCAAAGTCCAGGAAGACCTTCCGGCCCTCTGCGCCCTCGTAAGGGAGGGTGCCGCGGTAGATGAAGTCAGAGTTGAAGTATGAGTCAGAGATGTACTCCTGGTCGTTTGCGTAGGATATGTCCGGCACCGCGCCAAGGTCCATATAGCTCACAAGCACGGTCCCTGGCACCTTTGCGGGAATCCACGCTTCGGGATTATCCGCCTCGCTCGCGCGGGCGAGTTTCCAGGCAGATTCCGGGGCTTTGAGATCGTTGCTGCCCCAGACTTCCCATTCTCCCATGGCGATGGGCTCTCCGTTGGCAGCGGGCTCCATCTCCATTTTTATATAACGGCCCTTGCCTTTCAGGGGCAGTTCGTTTTCGTCGCTGAAAGCGGCTACCTTATGCCATTTGCGGCCGTCCTTCGATGCCAGGATGCGGCCGGATGCGGGGCGGTTGGACCAGTGGAACACGCAGCGGTCCAGCTTGGAGACAGCGCCAAGGCCCAGCGTAAGCCATTGAGCGCCTGCATCTTCCGCCACCCAGAAACTGTGGAACTCTTCGTTGCCTACGACATCCAGACGCTTGCCGTCCTTGAAGAAATCCCACTCCAGTAACACCCACTCCTCCACTTCCTGGCCATCCAGGATCAGTCGGTAGCCATTGCGTGTGGGATCCGGAGTGATGCTGAAACTCATGGCGGTCTCCTTTCGGGGGATGAGGTCGAGGTCCATTTTGTGTATGCTTTCCCAACTTGCGCCGCCATCCTTCGTGGCCTGTATTTCAGCCGTTGGGAGGGTTTCCGGGCGCTCTGCCTTATATCTCAGGGCCATGTTCAGGCGCATTGCGTCCACCTCCTGATGGATGCCGTGCTCGAGAATACTCAGTTCGTAGTGGGGATCAGTCACCTTGAAATGCACCGCCCTGCGATGCTGGAAGGCCGATTCTTTTTTATATTTGGGCGCCGGGCTGCCGTTCTCGAGCACCTCATAGTAAACGGGGACGCCATCTTCGATAATGCCGTCCGTAACCAGTTGGGCCGTGTAATAATAATCTATGGCAGAAGAATGATAAGCCGCTCTGTGGAGGGCTATGTTCCGGCTTTCTTCTGTCTGTGCACAGGAAACCAGCGCCGCGAGGGCGATAACGAGAAATGCGGTTCGGGTGGATTTCATGCTGATTTAGTTTTTTCAAATATAGCAATAACGGCCGATAAATGCTATATTTGTGTCATGAAAAAACATGCACTAAAACTTGCGCTGCTCCTTTCTGCAGCATTGCTTATCTGCTCTTGCAATAAGAAGGATGAATACCCGATGTTCTGGACCTGGCTAGAAGACATCCCCGAAATCGATATGGAGTCCGCCTTTACCCACATGGAAGAGGCCGGTCTCGATGCCGTGATGCTTCATGCCCCCTCCGTAGAGGCCTATCAGAAAGATGTGGAGATTGCGCATCGTCACGGAATCAAGGTATACGCCTGGGTATGGACCCTGAATCCACCCCGCCAGGAGCGCTCTCAGATGCTATTGGAGCACCCGGAATGGTTCAGCGTGAACCGCAACGGCCAGAGCGTGGCCGATTTCAAGGCTTATGTGCGCTCCTACAAGTTCCTCTGCCCGGCGCTTCCCGAGGTTCGCGAGTATCTTGCCCAGAAGGTGGCTGATATCTGCGCCGTGGATGGCGTGGAGGGCATCTGCCTGGATTATTGCCGCCTTATAGACGTGGTGCTGCCGGTGTCGCTGGCCTACAATTATAATCTGAGACAGGATACGGAAGTATGGCCCGAGTACGATTTCGGTTATCATCCGGCAATGCTGGAGAAATTCCAGGAAAAGTACGGCTACGATCCCCGCGAGCAGGAAGACCCTTCCCGCGACGAGAAATGGTGCGAATTCCGCACGGAACAGGTGAATGAGGTGGCGAATATCATGTGCGACGTGGCTCACAAGGCCGGCAAGAAGGTCACCGCTTCCCCCTTCTCTTCCATAGGCGTTTCCCGTTTCATGGTTTTCCAGGACTGGACCAAGTGGAATCTGGACCTGGTGCATCCCATGGCCTACTGCGATTTCTATACGATGGATCCTTCCTTCGCCCGCGACGTGACTCTTTCCAACTATCTCGAGAAACCTGCAGGCACGACCCTCATGTGCGGTGTAGATACCGAACTTGGCGGCGATCCGGAGCATATTTTCGAGAAGATGGATGCTGCGTTCAGTGCCGGAGCTAAGGGCATTTCCCTCTATACGATCGAGGGCCTGAACACTCCCGACCTGCGTGCCCGCTTCAAGGTGTATGCGGACAGCCTCCGCGCCGTACGTGCTGCCGGCAAACTGCCCGAACCCCCGATGACGGCCCCCTCGATGGATCCGTTCGCGAATGAGGGCATGATGGCGGTTATCAAGCGCAACATGCAGCGCATCATCGCCGGACAGGCAATCCACGAGTTCAGCGTGAACGGTATGGTGGAAGATGACCTTTCAGTCAGCTATCCCGCTCTGGACCTCGGCGAATGGGAACTCGTGCGCGAAAACGACCGCATCCGCGTCTACAACGTTACCGACCGCGCCAGCGGCATACGCCTGGAGGTCCTCTTCATTACCTACGGCCATATTATCTCCGGCTGGGATGTGAGGATGCTGTAGCCAGGCTTATTGTTCGGGCACTGATCAGAGTCCGGCGACACCTGTGACGATGATTCCGAGTCCGAAATAAAGCATCAGGCTGGTGCAGAGTCGGGCTTTGGTGTCGCGCGCAGAGAAAACGCCAAGAAGAATCGCCGCCAGGCAAGTCAGGCTTCCAATTACAGCGCCGGTCAACTGGAACCAGGCACGTTCTTCCATCAAGCTGCTTACAATCGGGTAGGAGCCTATCTGTATAAAGTGTCCGAACCAGTTACCGACAAATGAAAGCACAAACACCCATACACCCCAGCCAAAAGCCTTTCTTTCGTAACAATAGATTAGGAATATGGTAACGACAAGAACCATGAATATCGCCGATGCACCTTCAATATGAGGGAAACACATCAAGTAATCTTCGTTTCGGATACTGAAGTGCCAGGCACATTCCCCTACCGACTGCCACAACAGGGTTCCTCCGGCATATCCCCACCAGAACGCAGGGAATGTGCGCCCCTGCCGCCCTTTATGTTCAGAAATTGCCGCAAGAACAAACGAAAGGGCAAAGCCTATCAGCATAAATGCAAATCGAAAAGGGTTAGGATCCACCGTCTCGCCGTCATCGACGTGCACGGGAATCACTGGAGTCAAGCCCTTTCCGAACTCGATGCATGCATACAGGATTGCTACCAGCAAAGCGGTTATTCCAAGAATACCGGCCAATGGCAGAAAGACTTCCTTGGAAATGGTTTTTGCTGATGACGCAGGGCGGGATGACCATTCGAAATGTTTCATGTTATATTGTATGCTTTCTTACTGTAAAGATACATCACAATCCCACTCCGAAGATAATCACTCATCATTTCTTATGATGACGTTGTATGCAAAAAGCCCGGTTTTGCATACAAGTGGCAGATTTTCGGAGGAGATGTATGCAAAAAGCCCCGTTTTGCATACAAGTCCCGAAATTCCGGTGGAGA
>DGUE01000001.1 GCA_002393895.1 Bacteroidales bacterium UBA4318 | reverse complement strand
ATGGTGATGCTTGGCTTCACCTTCTTCAGTGCAAGTATGTGGGTGGGACAGAATCTCGCCGCAGGCTTGAATTTCAGCGGTTTTGTATGGGCTCTCCTCCTTGGCGGCCTCATCCTGGCAGCTTACACCGGCGCACTCGGCTGGATCGGTGCGGAAAGTGGTCTCTCTCTGGATATGCTTGCACGCCGCAGCTTCGGCCAGAAGGGAAGCTGGCTCCCCAGCGCCATGATCAGCTTCACTCAGATCGGTTGGTTCGGAGTCGGTCTTGCAATGTTCGCTATTCCGGTAGCAAAGGAACTCCTCGGGCTTGAGGTTACTCCCGATTACATGCCATGGCAGGGATATCTGCTTGTGCTGATTGCAGGTATCCTGATGACCGGCAGCGCATACTACGGAATCAAGAGCCTGACCATCATCAGCTACATTGCAGTTCCTGCAGTTGCTATCCTCGGCACCGTGGCCATGATCATGGCAGTCAACAAGGGTGACCTCGGACTCGTGGAGCAGTTCAACCAGGGCACCAAGAGCCTCGGCATCATCGCCGGTGCAGGTCTCGTGGTCGGCAGCTTCGTTTCCGGAGGCACCGCGACGCCGAACTTTACCCGATTCGCAAAGAGCGGGAAAGTGGGTCTCTGGACCACGGTGGTCGCCTTCTTCATCGGCAACAGCCTCATGTTCTGCTTCGGTGCTGTTTCCAGCATCTATGTGGGTGGCAACGATATCTTCGAGGTTATGCTCAACCTGAACCTTTTCTACCTCGCAGTTCTCGTGCTCGGCCTCAACATCTGGACCACGAACGACAATGCCCTCTACACCGGCGGTCTCGGACTCAGTAACATCTTCGGACTCAGCAAGAAGGCTATGGTCCTTATCTCCGGACTCATCGGCACTGTTGCCGCCGTGTGGCTCTACTGGAACTTCTGCGGCTGGCTGAACGTGCTCAACTGCACCCTGCCTCCCGTTGGTATTATCCTCATCCTCAGCTACTTCCTGAACCGTAAGGCATATCTCGAGGATACCGTTCCAGTTAAGACCGTCAACTGGTTCGCGGTTGCCGGCGTGGTGCTTGGCGCTGTTGTTGCCAACCTCGTGAAGTGGGGTTTCCCAGCAATCAACGGCATGGCTGTCGCCGCCATCTGCTACCTTTGCGGCAGGGTGGTTTGCAAAAAATAAAGCCCGTTCCCAGTAACGGATTAATTATTAGTTGGTTAGATAAACAGGGATGCTGAAAATCAAGCATCCCTGTTTACTTAATAAATTGATTGCCGGTTTTTTACCGGGAACGTCGTTTGCAACGGAACAGGCAGCATCTGCGCTTCTGTTTCTGTGCCTGCTGCTTTGCCATCGCTTCCTGTTCCCGGCGGGCCAGTTCTTCCAGCACCTTGTAGCCTTCGGGGAATATACCGGTATGGCCGTTTGCATAGCGAATCATCAGGATTGCGTTCTCGGGAAGCATGTAGGTCTGGCCTTCCGGATCGGCGAAATACTTGAATTGCACGCCGTCCGGATTGACACTCAGCACCGTAGCGATGATGTCGCTGCCATCGACACAGGTGATTATGTCCTGGGCTTTGGCGGAAAAGACGGCCGCAAGGGCGATCAATATGGATAATGCTATTCTTTTCATTTTTTGAAGCTTTACTGCGTCTGCAAATATACAAAGAATGTCTATATTTGTAAAGATGAGAAAGACAGTCCGCCCTGCAGGCAATGCAGACATCCCCTCGATCATGACCGTCCTTGAGGCGGCCAAGGGAATCATGCGTGCGTCCGGGAACATGAACCAGTGGGTGAACGGATATCCTTCGGAAGATGTGATTGCGGACGACATTTCCCATGGCTATGGCTTTGTGGTTGAGGATGGTGGGGCCCTGGAGGGCTACTTCGCGTACATCCCTTCCCCCGAACCGACTTATGCCAGGATTTACGACGGTGCCTGGCTGGATGATGAGAAGCCCTATCATGTGGTTCACCGCATCGGTAGCACGCCCGGGTCGCATGGTGTGTTCGAGGCGATCATGTCTTTCTGTTTTTCCGGCGGCCCGAACATACGTATAGACACCCATCGGGACAATCATATCATGCAGCACTGCATCCAGAAAGCCGGATTCAGCTACTGCGGAATCATTTATCTTGCCTCGGGCGACGAGCGTCTGGCATATCAAAAGATTATATAGAGTTATGAATATGAAGAGATCAGTACTGTTATTTGCCATTATCCTTCTTGCATCATGCGCGACGGTCAAGCCGCAGAAGTATTTCACTATGGATGAGATGCCGGATCTGGTCAAGTGTCTCCCGGCCCCACCTGCGCCTGGCACTCCGGAGTTCGGCTATGATTCCCTCCGCTACTTCTGGGGAAAGGAAATGCGCAAGGATCCGGTTCGCGCTGCAATCGCCGATAGGGATGCGATGTGGCAGCTGGACAGCATCATCGCCATTTTCAGCGAGCCCTTCGGCATGAAACTATCCCCGGAGCGTACCCCTCAGATCTGGCAGTATCTGTGTAACGGTATCAAGACGATAGAGCAGATCCGCGTCCGCCCCAAGGCTTATTTCCACCGTCAGCGGCCCTTCGAATATTTCAACGACCATGTGCTCACTCTCTGGGAGGAGGATGAACTCCGGGGCGAGGGCTCATACCCTTCCGGCCATACCATCAGGGGATGGTCCATGGCCCTGCTGCTGGCGGAGATCAATCCCGATGCGGCCGAGGCCATCTACGCCAAGGGCTGGGAATATGGAGAAAGCCGCGTGATAGTTGGCGCCCACTGGCAGAGCGACGTAGATAACAGCCGTGCCGCCGCCAGCATCGCGTACGCCAAGCTCCAGACAAGCAAAGAATTCCGAAGACAGATAAAAAGGGCGAAAAAGGAATACGAAAGGATGAGATAATGCATTGTTTGTCCGAGATATGGAAAAGTGCCTCACGGCAGTCAAAATGGCCTTGGATGAAGGCGTGTTCGTCACTCCAGTAATTTCTCCGGCAGTTCCGGAGAATTCGGTAATTATCCGCTTTGCCCTTATGGCTACACATACGCAGGACCAATTGGACAAGGCTATAGACATTCTTACGGGAATATTCAGAAAACTGGAGATTATAAAATGATAGTATTGATTACAGGCATCAGTTCCGGTTTCGGACGGGCTATGGCAGCGCAGCTTTCAGCCGAGGGAAACAAGGTGTACGGAACTTATAGGCATTGCGAGGATTTTCTGCCGGAGGTTGAGTATATCAAGGCTGATGTTACATCGGATAAGGATGTTGAATCTGTCGTGAAGAAAGTGATTGACACAGAAGGCTGCATCGATGTGTTTATAAACAATGCCGGGATGGGATATGGAGGACCTCTGGAATTCGCTTCAATCGAAGAAGCCAGGAATCAGATGGATGTCAACTGGCTGGGAATGGTTCGTTTCCTCCATTATATTTTGCCTGAAATGCGGGAGCGGCATTCCGGCAAGATAATATGTTTCAGCTCTATCGGGGGGCTGATGGGCCTGCCGTTCCAGGGCTTGTATTCTGCAAGTAAATTTGCCATGGAAGGATACTGCGAGGCCCTGCGTCTGGAACTGAAAGACACGGGAATAAAAGTCGTCATCATCGAACCTGGAGATTTCTGCACGTCCTTCACCGCGAGACGTCAAAGCTCTGATTGTCCGGGGGTACATGCCGCTTATCCTAAATATGCAGCATCGCTTGCCGGTATAGAGCATGATGAGCAGACAGGCCTAAAGCCGGAGTATCTTGCGAAAAAAATAGCCCGGATCGTGAAATCCGGGCATACGGCATATCATTATGTCATAGCGTCTCCGATTCAGAAACTCTCTGTTTTTGCAAAAAGGTTGCTGCCTTCCAGATGGTTTGCTGCCATCCTTGCAATGTATTACAAATTGAATTAGGCTTCCCCTACGTGGAAAGCAACTCTCAGGTCCTCGATCTCCTCGTCGGTGATCGGGGACAATTTGCCTATGGGCGCTGCCATGATCAGGGAACGTGCACTGAAGTCGGCGACCTCAAGACGGTCGAAGGTGTTGATCAGTTTGTCGCCGGTCACCACGACGGAATCATTCTCCAGCATCACGCAGGGACGGCTCTTGAATTCTTCGGCGAGTTCGTTGAGGTTGTCGTACTGGCTTCCGAAGGGGAATTTCGGAACATCCTGAAGGAAAATCCAGCTCTCGGGAATGGTGCGCACGTCGAATTTCTCTTCGGTGCAGCAGTATCCCATCAGCGAGGGCGTCTGGGTAAGGATGATGGAGTTGATCTTCGGATTGCGTTTGTAGATCTCGTAATGTAAGGCGACACTGCGGCTGGCGGTCTTGCCAGCCTCGATCATTCCGTCTTTTACCTGCACGATTTCACTTGGTTCCATATCCCAGCGCTGAACATTTGCCGGAGTAATCAGGAAGTCGTCACCTCTCCAGCGGATTGAAGCCGTTCCGTAAGAAGAACTCATCAGTCCCTGGGTACAGGCGCGGCGCACGATGTTGCATATTTCCGTGCGGATGGCACGCTCGTCGGAGGGATGCTCGACGTTCATGAAATGGGGGAAACTGTTGTTGATGGCCTGATTATGATGCTGGATCTGTTCCGGAGTAAGGTATCTGGGGGTTCCGAGGGTGTCCGCATTCAGGATGGTGCGTGCGCAGAGTTCCAGCGTTTCCAATCTCTGGTAGGCGTCGGCGATGTCTTCGCCCATCAGCACCACCCCGTGGTTCTCCATGATCACCGCCTTGTAATCCTGGTTCTTAGCGAACTCGCCGGCAATCTTCTCGCCCAGAAGTTCGCTGCCGGGAAGAGCATAAGGAGCAAAGCCGATGGGGCCGCACACTCCGAGTGCCTGGGGCAGGATGGAGGTGTCCGGAACCTTCTTGGTGATGCTGAAGGTGACCAGTCCCGGAGGATGTGCGTGAATCACGCTGTGAAGATTCGGACGGATTTTGTATAAAGCCCTGTGGAAAGGATATTCGGAAGAGGGCTTGTGCGGCCCTACGATGGTCCCGTCCGCCTTTACGCACATAATGTCTGAAGGGGTGAGAGAACCTTTATCTATACCTGCGGGGGTAATCCACATGTCCCCGTTTTCATCCATGATCGAAAGATTGCCACCCGATGTGGTTGTCATCCCACTGCGATAGATACGCCCGATGATGATGGCGATCTGCTCTGCAGGATGCATGAGTTTGACGTCAAGTTGTTTCATATTATCTACTAACTTTCAAGTTCTGATTATTGCTGCAAAATTTGTTCCTTATTTATGATTATCTTTGCGGCCTTATGCAGATCAGCCTGGAAGGCCATTACAGTTATTCGCGTCTCATACGCTCTGCGGTGCCCAGCGTGGTGATGATGATCGTCATCAGCATTTACAGCATCGTGGATGGTCTGTTCGTGTCTAATCTCGTGGGTACCACTGCATTTGCGGCCCTGAACGTGATATGGCCGGCATTGGCTGTAGTAGGTGCGTTCGGCCTGATGATAGGTACCGGAGGCAGCGCTTTGGTTTCAAAAACTCTCGGCGACAAAATCGAACTGCGCAATCTGCTGCGACGCAGCCTCAAACTGCTCCTTGCGCTTGGCGCCATAATGGTGATCGTTTCGGAAGTGCTTGCGGTGCCGGCTTCAAGGCTTTTTGTCGGTTACGACAGTGCCCTTACCGATCTCACCGTGTTCGCTATGCGGATTTATATGCCCAGCATACTTCTTTCGGGTATTACCTTGTTTTCTTCCGGATGGTTTACCGGACTCGGCAACGGACCCGTTTCCGCTCTCATTTCTTTCTGCCGCATGTTCGTTTTCGAACTCGGGCTGGTATTCCTGCTGCCGGCGTTTTTTGGCATGACAGGCATCTGGTTCGCCACCGACGCAGCAGAAATCCTCTCCCTGTTCCTTTGCATCATTCTGATACTCCGGTACAGGGAGAGGTATGGATACTAGTTTGAACTAGTTCAGCTTGTCTGCGTTTGCAAGCAGGTATTTCTCGGCTTCGGGGTTCCAAAGGCCGTTGTGCGCCTTGCAGATGCGGTCGAGTTCATCATAAACGGGCTTGCCGATCTTTCCGAAGTCTGCTATTGCGGTCAGAGGCATCGTAATCTGTGTATACACCATCTTCTTGCCTCCGGGGATGGCCGGCAGGTTGAGGGTGGTATCCACCACGGTGTTCAGGCCGCCTATATGGGTGATAAGGCCTGCGGGATCCATCCCCTTGCCCATCAGGTCGATGGCTTCGCGCATGTCGTCGGAGTTTCCGCCGCTGGTGCCCACGATGTGATGAGCCTCGTAGTGAACGTTGTAGAAGTTGAACTTGGCGCTGAAGTCTGCGTTCTTGGGGCCGGAGAAGAAGTCCAGGCAGCCATCGAAACCGAGGATGGCGTCCGCCTGCTCAATGACGGCTGGAACGGGGGCCATGACCACCACATCGTCGTATCCGGTGCCTCCGGACAGTTCTTTAAGGTCTGCGACAGGATCGCCGCTGCCGGTGTTCACATAGTGGAGCTCGATCCCGCGCTTTGCGAACATCTCCTTGGTATAGAGGGATTCGGCACGGTCCAGACGGCTCTGGTCGATATCAGTGACCACAAAGAGAGAAGGAACCGGCCCTTCACGATGCAGCACGTAGTTGATCATAGCCAGACCCATAGGGCCAACACCGGCAAGAAGGGCCATCTTGCCCCCTTCCTTTATCTCCATCTTGTGCACATAGGAACCGGGGGCCGTGTGATAATGGGCGTGGAGAGCGCCGATCACGCAGCTGATAGGCTCGCTGAGGGAGGCGGGATAGAAAGCATCGCCGTAGTAGGGAAAGAGGCACTTCTGCTCCATTACCTCATTGGGGATGATGATATAGGTTGCATCTCCGCCGCAGTACTTGTAGGAGTAGCCGGGAGCGGAAAGAATGCCTACAGGGCCGCCTGGATAGTTGATGGCCGGCTGAATCGAAAACTTGTCGCCTGCTTTGAACTCATTCTGCCATTTTTTGCCGACCTCGACGATTATTCCGGCGAATTCGTGGCCGATGATTGTGGGATTTTCCGCCACGTCATCGGGAACGCGCTTGTGCTCCGCACCCTGGTGCGAGGATTTGTAGGAAGACATGCAGATGTCGTCGCTTATCACTTTTGCGAGGATCTCGTCTTCTTTGATTGCCGGAAGTTCGAATTCTTCGAGCCTCAGGTCGTCTTTGCCATAAAGGCGTACAGCTTTGGTTTTCATATCGTTGTTTTTTGTTTTCTAAGACAACATTACCTGGCCGCCCGTTACGGGGATGGCCTGGCCGGTCTCGCCAGTCTGTTCGATTGCATAAAGTATGGCCTTGGTCACATCCAGAGGGTTGCATCCCTTGTGCATGGGCACCTTGCTCAGATAGTACTCCTTGACATCCTCCACGGTCTTGGCACCGGGAACCTTGCCTGCGTTGAGATACTGCACGTAGAGGCCCTTCACCGGATCGCTCCACAGCGGGCCGTCCAGGAAGTTGCCGGGGCAGATGCTGTTCACTTTGATGCGGTAGGGGGCGAGTTCGAGGGCGAAGGACTGGGTGAGACCTATGCCGCCGAACTTGCTTCCTGCATAAGCGAAGTTGGCCTTGCTGCCTTCCAGACCGCTCTTGCTGTTGATCTGGATGATATCGGCAAAGTACTCGGGATCCACTGCCGTTTGGAGCTTCATCACGTGCTGGGCGACCTTGGCGCAGTAGAAGTAGGCGTTGTAGTTGATTTTGGTGACGAATTCCATGTTCTCGGGAGTCATCGCCTCAAGGTCTCCTGCGCGCACCACGCCTGCGTTGCTGACGAATGCGTCGAGAGCTCCGAAGTTTGCTATGGTGGTGGCTATCAGGTTGTTCAGACTGTCCATGTCGGCCACGTTCGTCTTGACGAAGATGACTCGGTTGTTCTTGCAGATTGCGTTGAAGGATGCCGCTGTCGCCTCGCCGGTGACTTCGTTGAGGTCTGCTACCACAATGTTGGCGCCTTCCTTTACCAGCTCGCGGGCGATGCCCTCGCCGAAGCCCTGTGCGGCTCCGGTGACGATGATGGTCTTGCCTTCTGCACGCCCTGCAGATGCCCCTGCGGACACCTTGCGGCGGTAGTTCTCCACCTCCCAGTTATCGATGAAATCGATCCACTTGGGCTCCATGGGATGCTCTCCGCCGAAGGCCTGTGCCCCGGCAGCGACCTTCATCGCGTCGAGGAACACCTCGGTGATGATTCCTGCGTTCTTGGCATTGTCGCCCACGGCCACCAGGCCTATGCCTTTGATGAGCAGCACCTTGGGAGTGTGGCCGTATTTGGAGATGTAGGCCTCGATGGCTTTTTCCGCCTTGGCGATATCTGCATCTTCAAGCCAGATGTAGTGGCTCTTGCAATAGACTATTATGTCCGGGGTGAACGGAGCCGCCACCTTCTTGAATCCGTCCTCGCTTTCGGTAAACTGCTTCGTGAGTTCGTTGCAGGTCACCTTCAGCGTCTTCAGCCCGCGGCCTCCGCGGCTCAGTATCTGACGGATTGCAGGGATGGACTCCACGACAGCGGCGGAGGAGGGAGTTCCCTCTGAAACCGCTGCCACCCTCGGCACGCTGAGAGGGAGGGGCCCATCGCATGCGATGGGAGGGGTCGAGCGAAGCGAGACGGTTTCAGAGGGAACTCCCTCCTCCGCAGCCTCCAGGGAACGGATAATCTGATTATAGATATTGTCGATTTCAGCAACGGTATCTGCCGCCACGAAGATGCCATGATTCTGCAGGAAGATCACCTGAGGCTCGGCACTGCGGGCAGCCTTGTAGGCCTGGATCTGGTCGTAGACCTTCTTGAAGAGGGTATAGCCGGGATCGCAATATGGGATATACAGGGCATCCGGAAACAACTCCTTGCACTTGGCTTCGGCCTGCTTCGAGCACATCAGCGCATTCACCAAAGTAGGATGCAGATGCACCACGAAGGCAAAACCGATGGCATTGTGCATCGAAGTCTCCACCGAAGGACGGCGGTCTTTGGTAATGCAGGCGGCCGCAAGGTCTTCTTTCACCTGGGCCTCACGCTCGGCAGTGTCGGCGCTGTAGGCCTTTGTGCCCATGGGATTGAGCTTGGAGCGGTCCAGCACTGCAAAACCATCCTCGGTAATGGTGGCGAGGGCATGTCCGCTGGCCTTGACCCAGAGGCGGTCCGCTGTCTTGAACGAAGTGTTGCCACCTCCGGCAATAACAAATCTCGAATCGGCCCCGTATCTGCGGGAAACCTCTATCAATTGATCGATTTCTTTCATTTCTTCTGATGTTCGATAATGGCGCAGGCACCGCGGTAGTTGATAGCCTTCAGCTTATCTGAAAGCTCCGCAGCATCGCGGGTGCGCAGTTTGATGGGTTCCATGGCGGGAGTATTGTGCTCCGAGCCGAAAGTGACGATGAATCCTTCGTCTTCCAGATAACCGGCGTATTGCTCCAGCACGGCGGTGGTGTTGCGGGTGGTGATGAACTCCACGCTGCGGAATCCACGCTTCTTCAGCGTATCCGCCGCTTTCTGGAGATCGCCTTCGAAATCCGTGAAGTTCCCCTTGGCATCATCTGCCAGGAAAGGATAGGTGGGGATGCCTCCGGCAGCCTCGATTATGTGCTGCACGGTCTCCATAGGCAGGAATGCCTTGGGATCCTCCGGCACGAACGCAGCGCCTCCGGCCTTCAGCAAACGGCTGCGAATCTCGTTCTCTATGGCTGCTATGTCGTTCACATCCGACTTTGCCGGCTGCCCGAAAATCTTCTCATACACTTGAGCGGCGGAAACTCCAGCAATCGCAAGGCGCAGTGCCTTGGCCAGGTGGCGTTCCCGGATGGAACCGCGTGTCAACTCGGCGGCTATCTTTGCAAAGTCGAGCCGGATATTAACGCCGACAGCCGCCAGATGGGCGTTCAGCTTGGCACACATCTTCTCCACCTGGGCATTGGACTCGGCACGCACGGCCTGCAATTGCCTCAGGGGTTCGCCGCTGAGAATAACGGGATAGGCCAGGCCTTTGCCGCTGATGTAGGTGCGCCCCGGATTGTTGGGGTCGTTCACACGCAGCCCGGCGGCCTGGTCTTCTGCGTTAAGCGCAATGAACTCGATTCCAAAGAGAGGAGTGAGGCCGCGTCTGGCACAGCCGTCATTCCACTCCTTATAACCGTCGGTGGAATAGAAGTCGTTGATTCCCACTATCTTGACTCCTTCAGCGGCGGCCATGTCCAGAGCCTGGTCTATGTCGTTGAATGCGCTGAAGGAGTAGGGGGTATGCAGATGGGCGTTTACGTCAACCATACGCTAGACACCTTTCTTTGCACGGAGAATCTGCTGGGCGGAAGTGAAGTTCCCGGTGGGCACATAACCCGGCAGGGGAACCATCTTCTCGTTGATGACGTCCAGGAACCAGCTGGGCTGAGGGAAGAA
>DGUE01000050.1:1901-3965 GCA_002393895.1 Bacteroidales bacterium UBA4318 | reverse complement strand
GAACCGCCGAGCTTGTATTGCGAAGAATCGAAGGGCACATACACGATCCAGCTTTTCTCATCCGGCTGGAAAGCATTCGGGATGGAGGCTGCGCCGATGTGGGGATCTGGCGTAGTGTATGGCTGCTCCACCAGGTCTTCCTCGTCCGAACGGGGACGCAGGTCGGCGCTCACATTGAGTTCACATATGCCGTCGGTCTCCGTGCACCCATAATCCCTTATCTGGATATTGAGCGCATCCAGCATCTCCCCGGCAGCCTCGACCGAACGGTAGAACCCTGCCACATTGCCCACCTGGAGGTTGTTCCACTTCCAGTGCATGTCCAGGGCAAGGTCTCCTATACGAAAATGGCCCATCTTCCAGATACAGTCTATCAGCGCGGCGGCGATCCTTCCCCTCGTGAAGGGCCCGGGAAAGGCCATGGGAAAGGAGCGCTCTGCCTTCAGCACGGCAGAGAGATATTTCTCCACCTTGCGGGGATCGAAAGCGACCGCAGAAAGGTCTACGTCCGGAGTCTCATCCACCATCGGGGGAAGATTCCCATCCTTTTCCACCTCTGCAGGATACACGCTCACACCGCCCAGTATCTGCGCCGGAGTCACACTCTGGCGTACTCCGTCTATGATGTATGGCGATTGCAGCGCTGACGACTTAATTTCCATCTTTTTTACCAAATTCCCTCAAAAATAGTTATTTTTGAATTCAGATGCAACCAGAATTTGATTTAGAACAGTATAATAAGCGCTTGGATGCGTTGTTTTCCCGCTTTCAGTCTGTGCAGAAAGTGGGTTTCACGGGGGATGCCTATAAACCCGGGCTTGGAGGGATGTCCCGCTTGTCTGCCCTTCTTGGCGACCCTTGGAAGGCATATCCCTGCATTCACGTGGCCGGCACAAACGGCAAAGGCAGCGTCTGCAGCATGCTGGCAGCCGCCCTGGCAGCCGGAGGGGGCGTTCGAAGACAAGCGGACGGGCAATGCGCAGGCCGGGCTCCCCTTGCGGGACACGGCCGCGCCCTTTGCACGGCGCGGATGGCCTTCTGGGAGGACGGACCCTCCAGCAGCCGCGTCGGGCTGTATACATCGCCGCATCTGCTGGACTTCCGGGAGAGAATGAAGATTGTGAGCGGCGACGGGTTCGAGATGATTACCAGAGAGGAAGTTTGGGAGTTCCTGTGCCTATATGAAAAAGAGTTTGACGGGCTGTCGTTCTTTGAGATTACTACCGGGATGGCATTCTGGTGGTTTGCCCGTCAGGGAGTGGATGCCGCGGTGATTGAAACAGGTCTTGGCGGCAGGCTGGACAGCACGAACATAATTGTAACTGCCCTGTCGGTGATTACCTCTATCGGCCTGGACCACTGCGCCTTGCTCGGTTCCACAAGGGCCGCTATCGCCCGCGAGAAAGCCGGGATTTTCAAACCTGGAGTGCCTGCAGTCGTAGGTGTGCGGGATGCCGAAACCGCTACTGTTTTCGAGGAGGTGGCCGCGTCGGTTGGAGCTCCCCTGGTGTTCGCTTCGGACGTACCCGCTTGTGGATTTGAGCAAGACCTGCTGTCCAGAATGGACCTGACCGGCCCCTGCCAGGACCTCAATCTCCATACAGTGCTCGTGGCCCTGGCTATTTTGGAAAACTCGGAGGACCTGGGGCGAATAAGGCCGAAAGCGCACCAGGTGGCAGCTTTAGAAGGGGGTCCTGGGGCGCCAGAAGCCGAAAACGCACCAGGTGGTGGCCCTGAGAGCGGGACCTGGGGCGAAAAAGACCCTAAGTGCACCAGGTCCGTATTGAATGCAATCGCAGAAGCAGGAAAAAGGACGGGGTTGTGGGGCAGGTGGCAGCGGATTTGTGAAAAACCGGAGGTTATCTGCGACATCGGGCACAATCCGCCGGCGCTGAAAGAAAACTTTGCGCGCCTGGAGGCTCTGGCTAACGGGGAAGGGCTCGCAAGTAAGCAGCCGCGAACAGTAATAATTATTTACGGAATAATGGCCGACAAGGATCTGGCGGGGATTGCTCCGCTGATGCCGGCTAAAGCAAAATACATACTTGCAGCGCCGGACAACCA
>DGUE01000050.1:0-1661 GCA_002393895.1 Bacteroidales bacterium UBA4318 | reverse complement strand
CCGGCCGCAAGCAAGGCAGAAGCCGGCCGGGACGGCTCCGTCGCCACCGCCGTGAGGCAGGCCCTCGATTTGGCACAAGACTTGCCAAATGCCCTCATATACATAGGCGGAAGCACCTTCGTGGTGGCTGAAGCCTTGCCTTTGTTTAACAAAACCACGGAGTTATGAACATCTTTAAGCCTATAGCATTGACACTCATGACTGCACTGATCCTGACCTCATCTTCAAACCCAAAAGACAAGGACGACCATAGCCTGGTAGCCCTCTGGAAGGAGTATTATACGGCAGAAAGCGCAGATAAGCCAAAGACTCAGGAGGGCATACTCGAAAAGATAAAGAAGGAAGCCAAGGCAAAACACCTTACCTGGGATTTCTACGATGCCTCAGTGCGTCTTGCCCAGGTGCGCATCTCCGGCAACTGGAAACTGCGGGATGCCGAAATGGCCGCTCGCGATAAGGATATAAAGGAATTCGGTGAACCTATTGCCGAGTTTTTCCTCAAGAACGAAAATTACGGGCAGAACGACAGCGAAAAGAAGACTTTCACCGAACAGCATAAGGACTGGCTCCTGGCTGCTCACAATCCCGAATTCTACAAGCGGGACTGGCGTTTGACCGGGCAGGTTTTCGGGAAGTTGCTTCCGAATATGCTGGCCAACGACTATGAATACTGCTTATGGAATATTGGGGATGCCGCTCAATTGAAGGAAGAATTCAAGACCTATCCCTTATCAGCATTTGCTGAATTCCAAGGCATCGACAACTGGAGATACGACCCCAAATCCAAGGACAGCCTGAAAGAATTCGCGCACAAATGGGAAGGAAAGGCGGCAGGATTGCTGGCCGAGCAAGCCCTCTTGTCGATTCGCTTCAACGAGCTCAACAGATACGAAAGCAACAGGTTGATTGGCACATCCGCCGATTTCGAAGCCCTCCGGGACGATTGCAAGGCGCTGAACCAGAAACGCGCCCAGTTCAAGGGAGATGAAAAGAAGATTGCCGACTGCTGCACTCTGGCGGGCGACCTGCTCGATCAGATGGGATGGAAAAGCATAAATGCAAATGTAATGGACAGCAAGCTCACGGTAGGTCTCCGCAATCTGGATGCCGTCACAATGCAAGTCCTGAAAGGCAAAGAAAAGATTTGGGAAAAGTATCTCACAAACCCCTACAAGAGCTATTATATAGAGGATAAATTGCTTGTGGAGCTTCCTGACCTTCCGGATGGCAGCTACACGGTCAAATGCTTCCGGGGAGACGAGACTGAAGACATCGAATGGCAGAAATACACAATCTCTGCAAGCATACGCCAAAACGCGGATGGAATGGGCGTATGGGCGACAGATTATGTGAGCGGAGAGCCCCTGAAGAAAGTGGATATCGAATTGCTCAAGGACGATAAGGTGATAGAAAAAACCACCTTGACCCTGAACGGCTACACTACCCTTCCTTCAACGATGACAAAAAAGGGCGACCTGAAAAAGGAACGCTATCGCATAGTCGTCCGGAGCGGACAGCGGGCCTCGAAACCTATGAGCCTGTATTATTGGGAGAGGGATTACACCAACGACACGGAATCTCTGCGGGCGATACTGATGACAGATCGTGGGGCGTACAATCCGGAAGATACACTGCACTTCAAGGCGGTCCTGTACAAGGGC
>DGUE01000129.1 GCA_002393895.1 Bacteroidales bacterium UBA4318 | reverse complement strand
ATCTGGTGAAGAACTCCTGGGGCACCGACAGCAAGTATAAGGGAATCTGGTATGTGACGGAGAATTATATCAAAGGCCAGACCATCGATATCGTACTTCACAAAGACGCCCTTCCCAAGGATCTTAAGAAGAAACTTGACATTAAGTAAATGTCTTTGAAGAAGCATATCCCCAATGCCATCACCTCGCTGAACCTTCTCTGCGGGGTGATTGGCATAATTGCGTTATTCGAGCCGGAATTACATGGCATAGCCGATTTCCCGTTCCTCTGCATGCTCGCAGCCGTGCTTTTCGATTTCTGCGACGGCCTTGCGGCACGCCTTCTCGGGGCTTATTCCCCTGTGGGAAAGGAGCTTGACTCGCTTGCAGATGTGGTGAGTTTCGGTGTGCTTCCGGCCTTGATGATGTATTTCTACTGCTCTTTGTTTGCAGATGGGATTGCCGGATACCTTGTCTGGTTTCCCCTGTTGATTGCTGTTTTCAGCGCCCTCAGGCTCGCCAAATTCAATCTGGACGAACGCCAGCACAGCTCATTCATCGGCCTTCCTACTCCGGCTTCCGCTTTGATCTGCGGCTCCCTTTGCTGCCTGCTGGCTTATCTTCCGGAATCGTACGACGCAGCCATTCCCTGGATAATCATAGGCGTTTCCCTGATTCTGTGCTTTTTACTGGTCTGCGAACTGCCCATGTTCTCCTTCAAATTCGGAAAGGACATAAATGCAGACACGGCCACCAGGATGCTGCGGATTGCAATCGTCAGTATCTCCGCCATAGTAATCGTCCTTGTTGTGGCCTTCAGGCTACCCTGGCAGGCAATAATTTTGGGCATCCTCCTGGCATATATCCTGGAGAATGCCCTGTTCTACTTGCTTAAGCCCAAGGACTCCTAGTACCAGAGAGCGGGTTCCGGGCCCATTTCAAGCACGAGTTTACCTCCGGCGCGGATATCCTGGTAATCTATGAATGGCAGGCTGTAAGGCTTGCCATTCAGCGTAATTGACTGGATGTACTTGTTGTCGGCGCTGTTGTTGTTGGCAATCACGGTAAAGATCCTGCCTCCTGCGTTGATTTCAGCCTTGTCCACAATGGGACTGCCGAACCAGAAGCGGGTCGAGGCGGGCTCGGTCTGATAGAAGCCAAGTGCGGAGAGCACGTACCAGGCAGACATCTGCCCCACGTCTTCATTGCCGCAAAGGCCGGCACGGTCGGCGGTGTAGAGGGTGCTCATCACTTCCCTGGCCCTGTCGGCCGTCTTCCAAGGCAGGCCCTGCATCGCATAGAGATAGATGATATGGTGGCTGGGCTCATTGCCGTGAACATACTGCCCTATCATACCGCTGATATCCGGAGCCGCACCTTCTTCCAGAGCCGAAGGGGCAGTGAAAAGGGTATCAAGTTTGGTTTCAAAGCCTTCCCTGCCGCCGCAGAATTCCACTAGCCAGTCCACGTCATGAGGGGCCAGCCAGGTATACTGCCAGGCATTTCCTTCAGTATAATCGGTGTTGATGTGTCCGTAGGGATTGAACGGGGTACGCCAGCTGCCATCCGCCATCCTGGGGCGTGCGAACCCGGTCTCGGGATCCATGTAGTTGCGGTAGCTGTGGCTGCGGAGGTCGAAGAAGATAGCATCATCCTCCTTTCCAAGGGCACGGGCAGCATTGGCAACGGCGGCATCTGCAATCGCAAACTCCATATCCTTTCCGAGGGATTCCCGGCAAAGGTCGGAAGGCACATAGCCGTATTTGATACGGAATTCGTTCCCGACTCCGACCGTGTCCAGCGAGCTCTTGAGGGCCTGGAAAGCGGCTTCACGGTCAAACCCGCTGAATCCCTTCACGATGGCGTCTGCCACGGCAATCACGCCTGCCTCGCCGGGCATACAGTAGGTCTCATTGGCCATAAGGTGCCAGATGGGAAGGAAACCCTGCTGCTCGCATATCTTGAGCATGGTCTCTACCATATCGTCCATCCTCTCCGGCTCGATGATGCATAGAAGCGGCATTTCAGCGCGGTAGGTATCCCAAAGCGAGAAGGTGGTATAGTTGTCGAAATCTGCCTTTTCGTACACCTTATCATCTGAACCGCGGTATGAACCATCAACATCGTTGAAAAGTGAAGGTGCAATCAGACAGTGGTAGAGGGCGGTATAGAAGATGGTCCTGGCCGGCTCCCCTGCCTCTATCTTTATCCTGGAAAGGGCCTTGTTCCAGGCAGTGCGGGCATTGGAGCGGACCTTGTCGAAATCCCATCCACGTATTTCCTTGCGGAGATTCATCTCGGCGCCATCGGTGCTGACGGCAGAAAGGCCGACCTTGGCGAGCACCTGCTCCCCTTCCACAGTGCTGAAATTCGCCCTTGCGTAAAGCCTCTCCTGCTCCTTGCCATAATCGTCCGTTGCCTTGATGTATTCCACTTCCACGGGCTTGGAGAACTCGGCATAGAAGTAGATTCGCTGGTTCTTTGCCCATCCCTTTGAATAGCGCCAGCCGCGTATGGCATTGCTGCCGACGGCCTCGGCATAGGCCTCGGTGGTATGATCCCAGTTGCCGCCGTTCTTGAGGTCGAATACTAATGCGGATTCGCCGGATGCGGGGAAGGTGAAGCGGTGGATTGCACAGCGCTCCGTGGCCGTCATTTCAGCTTTTATGCCAAAGCGGGTAAGAGGGACACTGTAGTAACCGGGTTCGGCAATCTCCGCACCGCGGTCGGCATAAGACCAGAGGCCACTACGGGGATCATCCTTCTTGCCTCGGGCATAGACCAGGTCTTTCCCGACAACGGGCATCAGGGTGATGTCCAGAAGGTCTCCGCAGCCTGTGCCGCTCAGGTGAGTGTGCGAAAACCCGATTACGGTAGAATCGGATTCGTGATAACCGGAACACCAGTCCCAGCCCTGAGACACATTCGTCGGGCCGGCCTGAACGAAGCCGAAAGGCACGTTTGCCCCCACGAACACGTGACCATGGAAGCCGGAGCCGATAAGGGGATTCACGAAATCGACCGGGGCTTCGGTACGATTGGAACAGGCTGCAGCGAGAAGTGTCGCCGCTGCCAGGAAAAAGGATTTAGCCTTATTCATGTTTATGTTTATTATTGTTTTCTGGGAGTTATGATTCTTACAGCCGGATGCTGCCGGAATTGGTTTTCCATCCTCAGAGGCTCTCTCAAGACGGAAGATGATGATCTGGGCCCTGGTTCGGGAGCAATTCCGGAGATGGCCGCAGAGAGCATGGTTTCGTTTTCGTCACCAAGCTGGCATCCATCCAGAGGGTTGTCCCCCACTTCCAGGTCCGGGGCGATTCCGTCCGGCATGCTGGCGGTCTTGCCGTCTTTGTCGGCATAACGTGAGACCATCACATAGATGCCCCAATTATCCGTGTATTGAGCCCCCAAGGAATAATGGTCCTTGCTGATGTCGTCTTTTACCCAACCATACCATGTGGGGCCATCTACTATGAAACCGCCGCAGAACTTGCCACCGGAGCGCTTCCCGACTATCGTAAGGTCCATATACGGGAGGAGTCCGCAGACAGTGCTTTCCGATGCCGAGGCGGATTGTTCCGTCATGATAACATACAGCTTGGAGATGTTCGGGTTGACTCCGGACGTGGAAAGGTTATACTTCACATCCCCGTCAACAATCTCGAATTCTGTCCTGAACAGGGTTTTCTCGTCTCCCCAGGCCTCCGTAAGGATGGAATTGTAGATATCCTGTTGAAAAACGCTGCTGTTGTTGACCTCTTTCAACGGGGCTATCATGGATGCAAGCACTTCAGCCGTGAGGGCATAGCCCCCGGGGTTATACCTGAGGTCCAGAACCAGTTCACTGATGCCTGCAGCCCTGAATCCATGGAAGACCTCCACAAGTTTCTCGCAGGATCTGAGGGTGAAACTGGTGTAATGCAGATAGCCGATCCTGCGGCCGTCCTTTTCTATCACTCTGCTGCAGATGACAGGATCCAGATACATCTGAGTGGCTGTCAGGGGGAACTCCTTGCCATCGTCCATGGTGAGCTGTGTGGTGCCGCCACCGAGAAGAGTAGAGGAAACAAGCTCCTTGTAATTCTCCGGGGTTATGGTACTGCCGTTCAGCGCAACTATCTTGTCGCCACGTTTGAGACCGGCATGGGCAGCAGGACTTCCGGGATAAACCAGGGTTACCACCACAACCACATTCTGCTTACTGGCATCTGAATAGAAGAGCGCAAACTCCATCCCCGTAGATTTTGTGTTGCCGGACACGGAACCCTGGAAAGATTTGAAGTCATCAGTTATACGGGTCCACTTGTCTATTTCATTTCCCCGGGCATCCTTGTAGCGTATATCTTTAACCTTCTTGATGGGATCATCGTTATACTTCCATGTGTCGAGCCCGGACTTGATTTCCTCGTTCCATAAATAATAGGTGGAAACCATATTGACTCCGAACTCATTTATGAAATAGAGCCTCTGCTCTTCTGCGGGAAGAGTTTTCCAAGTATCATTATCGTCATTCTTGCCGCACCCTGCGAAGAAAAGCAGGACCAGAGCCAAAGAACTAATATATAATCTCTTCATATAAAATCGACAGGTTCGCAAATATAGTCATTATTTATATCATAGTTTGGCAATATTTTTTTATTTTTGTGGATATGACACGCAAAAGCATTCTCGTCATCGCAGCAGCGGCGCTGCTGGCCCTGACATCCTGCGCCGGCAGCAAAACCGGCTTTCCGAAGATAGACCAGAAAGGTAAAACCGCCATCGTAGCACACCGTGGCTTCTGGAACTGCGAAGCCGCAGGCTTTTCCGAAAACTCCATAGCATCGCTGAAGGCTGCTCAGGACAATGGCTTTTGGGGCAGCGAGTTCGATATCCACATCACCACCGACGATGTTATCCTGGTGTTCCACGACAATAAGATCAACGGGGCCCGCATCGACACCTGCGCATCCGAATGCTTTGCCGACTATCGCCTGCCGAACGGGGAAAAGATCCCCACTCTCGACGAGTATCTCACCCAGGGCGAAAAGTGCGACAAGACCATGCTGGTAGTCGAACTTAAGACCGAAATCACCATGGAGCGCGAAGACGCCCTCCTCGACCTGACCATCGATGCCCTCGAAGCCCATAACCTGCTGGATCCCAGCCGCGTGATATTCATTTCCTTCAGCAAATACCTCTGCGACCGCATTGCCAACGAGTATCCCCAGTTCGTGAACCAGTACCTCAACGGGGACTTCACCCCTGAGGAACTCGCGGACTACGGAATCAATGGTTTTGACTATCAGGACACAGAGGTCTCCAAAGACGGAACCATCGTGGAGCGTGCACACAAACTCGGCATGAGCACCAATGTGTGGACTGTAAACGAGCCCGAGAAGATGAAGGAATACATTGCCCTGGGCATCGATGCCATTACCACGAATGAGCCCCTTGTGCTGAGGGATATCCTTGGCGATAAAGAATTCAAGAAGTAATTGTGGCAGAGCCAGTTGGACTCGTAATATTCGATCTGGACGGCACGCTCCTTAACACCATCGCCGACCTTGGCGAGGCGGTGAATCATGCTCTTTCCAAGCGCGGATTCCCCATCCATACCCAGGATGAATACACCCTGAAGGTAGGCCACGGAGTGCGTAACCTTGTTACCGTTTCCCTTCCCGTGGATCTGCAGGGGGATGAGGCGCTAATTGATGAATGTCTGGCAGATTTCAAGGCCTGGTACACTTCACACATCGATGTGTATACCAGGCCTTATGCCGGGATGCAGCAGCTTCTGCGTGAGCTTCACTCCCGAGGAATCAAGCTTGCAGTCGCATCCAACAAGTTCCAGTCCGGCACGGAGTATCTGGTGGACAGATTCTTCGGAGATGTCCCGTTCGTGGCCATCCTCGGAGACCGGGAGGGATATCCGCTTAAACCGGACCCGGAAATCGTGGAGGAATGCCTTCGCAGTGCCGGAGTGCAGCGAAGCGAGGCAGTCATGGTGGGGGATTCACTCACGGATATGAAAACTGCCGCCAACGGAGGCATCCCCGGGATAGCAGTCTCATGGGGCTACCGGGACCTCCATGGCACGCCTGGGGTCAGGATAGTGGAGACTGTGGAAGAACTCTCTGCGCTGCTTATTCCATGACAGATTATCGAGACTCCCCTATTCGTATACGATGACGGCAAGGCTGTACTGGGCTATCTGTTCTGTGCACTCCGCCATCAGGGCAGCGGCAGCCTGATGCCCTTGACCACCCTTTACATAGATGATCTTTGCGTAGATGAGGCAGAGCGCGGGCATTCTATGAAGCCGATTAGATATGAAACGCATTCTTTTACTCATCGCTGCAGCGGTGCTGTTGGTGCCCTGCGCAGCCCAGAACAAAGCCCTTGAAAAGGCTCTTGGAGACAAATTCGCCTTTGCCGGTCTCGAGACCGCAAAACTGGTTCCCGCTTTCGCAACTGAAATCAGCGATCTGAAGACAGATCCCCGAAGCGAGAGCAAACCGATGAAGGATGAAGCTTTCTTCTACAGCGGATCAGATATCACCAAGATTCCGGCTGCAAAGGTTCAGGCTTACCTCCAGAATGTCTACGCCGCCGTAAAGAAGGCAGCGGACGGCGGAGTCGTATATAAGGCGAAAGGCTACGCCGGCGACCAGCGCGGCGAGAAGTGGATAGGTGTCGGAGTCACCGTAAAGGAAATGCTCGGCGCTGTAGAGTAGCCTCAGCTTGAAAATAAAAAGAAAAAACCGCTGAAAATCAGCGGTTTTTTTTGTGGTGCTGGGAAGAATCGAACTGCCGACACAAGGATTTTCAGTCCTTTGCTCTACCATCTGAGCTACAGCACCATTTTGCTTTTGGGATTGCAAAGATAGATAAAAATGCGGAAGTCACAAAAATTTTTTCATCTTTCTTGGCTTTGTTGCATTTTAACTCAATAATTGTTATTATTGCATTTGGTTTAATGCATATTAACTACCATTAAAATATAATTGCTTTATGAAAAAGATTCTTGCATTTGCACTTTGCGGAGCACTCATTTTCTCGAGCTGCTCAAGTATGAACAAGGCCGGTAAGGGCACCCTTTGGGGAGCAGGCGGCGGCGCAATAGCCGGAGCAGCACTTGGTTACCTCATCGGCGGAGACCTTAAGTCCGCAGCCATCGGAGCAACCGCAGGCACCGCAGTAGGTGCAACCACAGGAGCCGTCATCGGCCAGAAGATGGACAAGAA
>DGUE01000045.1 GCA_002393895.1 Bacteroidales bacterium UBA4318 | reverse complement strand
TATCCATTGTCATATTCCAAAAATGCATCTCATAAGACCATAGGCCCCAAGCCTGGCAAGTTTCTCGGTCTTGGTAAGACAGGTGGCGTAGACCTGATAATTATCCGTATCCACCAACGCTTCCAGTTCCTGGGAAATGGGCGCGTCGCTCAGCCAGAGCGGAAAGATGGGCTTGCCCTGCTTCTTTGCATCCTCCAGGTCCCGGACAATCATGTCGAAGCCGTTTGTGTGCTCCGTGTAGATGAGTACTACGCAGGCGGCATCTGCTATCCGAAGGTGGTTCATCGTCTCGTTCAAACTTGTGAAGTGCGCGAACACTGGCTTCGGAAACCTGAACTTCGGCTCCGGATAGTCTCTGGAGGCAAAGCGTTCCTTGAGTTCATCAGCCAGCGCCTGGTCTTCGGGCGCATAGCTGAGGTAAACAACTCTGTTGGGCATCGGTCCTTTGTCCATATCCTTCACGGTTTAGAATCCAATTTTACCCTTCCTGCCGTCCCACTTGAAGGTTTCCACGTCCTCCAGCAGCACCTGGTGCGCGGCCGGGCGTTCGGAGAGGCCGGCTTCGCGGAGGATGACCTGCTGGTGGATGGTCCGGCCCATCAGCTTCATGGTGCGGGCGTTGGCATCGATGGATGACTTCATAGCCCCCAGGTACTCCCGGATATGTTTTTCGGCCTTTGGGGTAAAGCTGATCTTGAACTTGCCGAGGCAGTGACTGAGGATGTCGAACAGCTCGTCTGCGGTAAAGTCTTTGAAGATGAGCGTATGGTCGAACTCATAGACGCCGGAGTCCGAGAGTTGCTCGGCCACATCTGCATTGGGGGCGTTCAGTTCGGCCACCACCAGGGCGCATTCGCCGCCCACTTCCACGGTCATTTCTTTCACCTTCAGGCGAATCTGCTCGATGTTACGCCCATAGGTCACGCGGTCGTCGCTGAACTTGGGCTCGTCCACGTCAATGAAAATAAGCCCATTGCAGGAGCGCTTCACGGCATCTTTCAGCACTGCATCGCAATCCGGCTCGGACACGCCGAAGATACGCTCTCCCTTGATTTCTGTAATATGGTGATTGGCAATCAGGCGCATTCCCTTTAGGATACTGGCCATGATTTCCGCCACGGTGCTCTTGCCCGTGCCGCTCTTGCCGATGAAACGCCAGCTCAGCAGTCCTTTGCCCACGTAGGGCTCCCCGATGTCATGGAGATAGCGGGCCGATTTCACGAAGTTATGGATTGCTGTCTTCACGCCGGTCAATCCGGCCAGCTGGTCCAGCCGGGCCAGTGCCGCATCAATGGCCACATCGTCGAAAACCACGTCCTTCTGGGCCTTGCCAATGACCACATCCTCCGGGAGGATGGTGCTGAGTTCCTCTTTGGTAGGGTTATCTATCTTGGCCGTCCTGGCACCGAGGGTAGCCAGAATCTCGTTCTGCAGCAGGTTGGACATAAAGCGGCCGTTTCCGAATCGGGGAGAAGGTTTTTCGGATTCCTCTTCCACGATGGCCCGCATGTTGGCCTCGGCGCCAGAGGTGAGGGTAAATCCCTGTTTGCGTATCATCAGCTTGCCGATTTCCACCAGCTCGTCGGTGGTATAATCTTCGAAGTTGAACACGTTCGGGAAACGGCTCTCGATGCCCTCGTTGCTCTCCAGCAGCTGCTTCATGGGCGCGGTGTAACCGGCCAGGATGACCACCATGTCCAGGTTGTCCTTGCCCAACTCCGTGAGCAGCGAGTTCATCACGATACGGCCGTAATCCTTCTCGCCGCCCTCAACCAGCTGATAGGCCTCGTCGATGAAGAGGATGTTGCCGTGGGCTCGTTCCAGCAGGTTCCGCATCTTAAATTCGGTCTCGCCGATATACTGGCCCACCATCTGGCTCTTCTCCGTGCGAATCACGCGGCCGCCGGAAAGGATGCCCCAGGATGCGAACACCTTGCCGATAATCTCGGCCACGGTGGTCTTGCCGGTTCCGGGATTGCCCAGGAAGGCCATGTGCAGGCGCGGCATATTCGTGGGCATGCCCAGCTCCATACGGCGCCCGGCCAATTTCACGGCGTTCAGATAGTCCTTGACCTTGGTCTTGATCGTCCCGAGGCCGACAAGTTCGTCCAGTTCAGCCATCGCATCGGTGCCGGAAATGCCGCTCACCATCGGGATGTCGGAAGCTTCCACCGTCTCCAGTTGCTCCTTGGTGGGGTGCGTAGTGGTCTGCAGGCGGCGGTACATGGCCGGGACGATGTGCTCGTCAAAGAGTTCGTGCACCATCCAGGCGTTCTGGAAACCGGGGCCACGGTGGTTGTATTTGTGGAGGATGTACATCTCCAGCTTGGCTTTTGCCTCATCGGTAAGCTTCAGCTTACGGCCGTTGCAGCAGGCCTGGGCGATCCAGCCGAGTTCCTCCGGCTTGAAATCGTCCATATAGATGGGCGCACTGAGATGCTTCCTGAGGTCAGGATTGGCGGCCAGCACGGACTCCAGCCCGTCGGGCTCACCCACCAGCACCAGCATCCACTTGGGATACTTTTTGACATTCTCCAGCCCGTCAATCAGGGCGCGGATGATGCGTTGCTCTGTATCGTAGTTGTTGTTCTTCTCAATGCGGTAGAGTTCGTGGGCGTTCTCGAAGACCAGCGTGCCGCCCTGGGCGCTATCGATGGCCGAGAGCATATTTTCATACTCACCGTTGACGGCGGAAGAGGCAATCTTGGACACACGCGTGGTCCAGATTTCATCGGTGTCCAGCAGGCCCAGGCTTTTGTATAGACCGGCCATGAAAGGCACGCAACTGGACTTGCCCGTTCCCGGGTTACCGATGATGACGGTATGCAGCCTGGGACTGTTGGCGGTCAGCCCTGCGTCTTTTCGCATCTTCCCCACGTCGCAGCGGGAGACCATTTCTGCCATGCGGGCCTTGAAGTTGTGCCAACCGGCCCGCTCGTTGATGATATCCATCTGTTCGCCCATATCTTGATTATCCTTAAACTGCTTCGCACAGGCTTCGAATGGCTTACCGGCGGACGGCCAGGGGCCCCTGATGGGAATCTTGCGGGAGTAAATCTCGTCGGCATCTTTGTAAAGAATCATCACGAGGTAGTCCTGCTCGTCCTTGTCCAGCTTGTAGTCCTTGCCAAAAAGGTCCGTGATAAGGGTGGGCTTAAGGTGCAGGTGGTTGCCGTCCCGATACAGAGGGATGTTCACCTTATCGAACCAGCCGTTCAGTACCTCCGTACCGCGAAGGGTGCTCACTTCCACCCGCAGGTCGCTCTGCTCCTCAATATCCGAAATCACCAGGTCTACATGTACGTACTGGCCTCTTTCCGGTATGATTTCATCTATAACTCCCTGAACGGGCAATTCGGCCGGGCTCTCGTCCACGCAGCACAGCAGGTCGTAACCGACGGGCTTGTCCTCATCATCGTCCTTTCCCATCTCGGTTTTGATGAAATCGTTCAAAAGACGCTCGAGTTCGTCATCGACATTGCCATTGCCATCATCGTCTTCATCATCGTCGATGTCGCCGAACTCCAGTTTGTCTTCCTGGGTGCGCTCGCTTTCGGGCTCGCCAACGGAATCGGGATACTTGCTATCCATATATACCTGGCAAATCTTCAAGAGACGGTCGTCTTTCAGAAGATCTTCGAGAACGACTTCAAGAGACGCCCTGGAAACGGGGTCCAGCACATACTGTTCGTCAATGAGCCGGATGGCTTCTTTCAACTTCTCGGGTTGGTTCTCAAGCATCTCTGCGAGGGTGGACTTTTTGGCCATAAAGTGTTATCCTTGTGTGTTAAGTTACAAATTTAATAAATTCCACTTAAGAAAGACGGCAAAGTCCCAAAAATCTATCTTGCTGATAGAATTTTTATTAACGCCGATAGATTTCCCGGCCCGGCGCGTCTTTAATTCGCAAGCATTTCCCGTATGACAGACAAAATCATTCTCAACATCCGGCACAGCGACGACTACACGGACTATCTTCTGATGACGGCCGGGCTTACCAACGCCCGCATCATTCCGATGGTGGGGGCCAGTCCCCAGGCGATCATGGCCAAGTCCGATAATCACACGCTCGTTCTCACATTTTACATCACCCGGGCGGAAATCTCTCCTTGGAATCAACCGGTTGAAGCCGACATGATCTACGGCTCCGTACGCATCTTTTCCCGTTTCTATCTGGAAGACGACGGGACCATTAACGCTGCCCATGCCGAGATTGTGCGCCAGAGCGTGCAGGAGCTGGCCATGAACGCGCTGCTGTCCCCGGCCAACCTGCTGGAGGTGTATCGTCACTATTTCCCGGTACTCTGGAGCAAGCGGGAGATGATTTATGCCAATCCCAAACTCTTCTTCGCAAACAGCGGACGGTACAGCGGCGGCATCGTTGGCGATTACATGCCCATCGGCGCTGTTCTCAAGGCTATTGACGAAGACCCCAAGAACTTCCGTATCCGACTTGGCGGCGGTTGCAGCTGCGGGCAGCGGCCTTTCCTCATTGACTGGGAGCAGGTCTATGGCGAACACTGGACGCTGTACACCTGGTGCCCAGTCTGCCATTCCCGCCGGGAAATCCGGGCCTGGAATTTCCAGCGTGCCTGGAACTGCGAGCGCTCCATTGAGCAGTCTCGGAGTTACTATGACAAAGGCCAGGGATTCAGCACCCTCAGCCTTTTCGATGTGCTGGACGCTATTTGAGCTGCATAGTACAGACGCGGCCTGATTTCCGCATCCAGCCTTCGTGCTGGCGATAGGCATCGCTGCTTTCACATACCCACAGGATGGGAGTCTTAAAATGCGCCGGGATAAGAGGCTCCGGCGCATAGCCGTCCGTGAGGATGATGAGCCCGTCAAAGTCCCGCTCTGCGGCATAGTCGATAGGCGCCTGGAAGTCGGTACCGCCCCGGCCGACGGCAATGGTTTCCTTGAGCGCGTGACTGAGCGTCTGGCTGGCGGTAACAGTGCATTCGAACTGGATTACCTCGATTTCCTTGATTCCGTACTTGAAGGCGCTGTTCACCACACCCAGGAAGTAGCTGAGGGCCTCGCTGCTTATGGAACCGCTCACGTCAAGGGCTATGAGCAGGCGGCTGGTGAACCGACGGACGGAACCCATATTGTCAAAGCCGGTGCGGCGGGAAGGCTTCATCCGTGTGAGGTGCCGCTCCTGCGAAAGGACATGGGCCCGGAATCCCATCAGAACCTTTTTCCAGTCCAGGGACGAACGGGTGGAAGCCGTCACTTTTTCGGCTAGTTCGCCGGAAAGCGAGCCCCATTCTTTGATGCCGTCGATGATGCCGTTCAGAAGAGCCACTTGCAGCGGGTCGTCGTCCCAGAGCTCGGAAAGGTCGGTATCGGCATTCCGTTCGTCCGTTTCCTCGGCATTTTTCTCTGCCAGACGTGCGTAAGTTTCGTAGGCAAGACCGGGCTTGAAGCCATAATCGGCCGGTATCTTCATATAGAAGCGGGCGAAGGGATAGTTGTCGGCAACGGCCAGGTTGCTGCCTACAGAGAGGGCCTCGGCACTGCATCCTTCCGGGCGACGCTCATAGGGGTGCTTGAGAAGGATACGGATGGCCTCGGTTTTCAAGGCTTCTTCCAAGGCAGTGTCGCTCATTTCCCGCACGAAGTCAGGATTATACTCCACCCGCCCGCAACCGCTTCGGACGGGGCACTTCATCTTCTCATTGGGCACAATCTCGTGCGAGCAGATGACCACGAAAAGCGCGGGCTCACTCACGAACCAGCGTTCGATGATTTTGTCAAAACGCGCCCTCATTTACCGGATGCTTTTGACGTAAAGGACCAGCGTCATCGTAAGCACCTGGCATTCCCGGGCGATGAAGGCCACCGCGTTGGGATAGGTCTGCTGCACATAGAGATTGGCAAAATGGGCGGCGGCTTCCTTGCGTTCCTTGACCAGATAATCAAAGTAGGCATCCAGGTTCTTCTTCACGTCTTCTTTCTTATCGGCCGGGACTCTCTCCACTTCCAGCAGGCGGAAGATGCCTTCGTTGACGATAGACATCTCATGCAGCGTGTAAGGTTTCAGCTTGTCCTTCACCTTGTCGAAGCTATAGAGAATGTCCTTGCCGGAAATGACCTTCTTGTTGTTGACGGCACCCATGAATGCTACAGTAGCTTTGGCTCCGACGATGGAGGCGATGGCCTTCTGGTGAAGGCTGGTGAGCACTTCGGCTCCTTTGATGATGTCGGAGACGCGCTTCCAGGCACGGCGGTCCGGTGTTTTGTCCAGGCCGGTGTCCTCATTCTCCCTGGAATCGGCATTGCGGTCCAGCCAGATGCTGTTTTCCTCAATGAAGCTGATAACGCGCGGATCCGCCTCTTCCCGCTTGGCCCACAGGAGCCACTCCTGCACGGTGGGCTGGAAGGTGACAATGTTGAATCGGCTCACAAGGGCCGGGTCCAAGTCGGTGAGCTGGTACTGCTCGCCCTCGTTGACGGCCGATATGATGCGGCTGCCTTCCGGAAGCTGACGACCGGCAAGGGTGCGGTTCAGGGCCAGATCCATGATGGTTTGGAGAATTTCCGGCCGGGCGCGGTTCAGTTCGTCCAGGAAAAGGACGATGGGCTTACCGTCCAGCGGGAACCAGTAAGGGGGCATGAATTCCGTTTTGCCGGTTTCGGCGTTCTTGTTCGGGATGCCGATGAGATCGCCGGGATCGGCCATCTGGCCAAGGAAAAGCGGGACCACCTTCATGCCTTTCCCGGCATAATATTCAGTGAGGATTTCAGACTTGCCGATGCCGTGACGGCCTACGAGCATAATGTTATGGCTGGAGGGCGTCATCTCCAGCATCTGCATCAGTTCGGTTGTGTTTACTCGGATATTGGACATACTATGATGTTAGTTTGCGTAATAAAAGACGGGGCAGGCAAGGAAATCTATCACCGACCAAACAAATTCTATCGGCGTGATAGATTCGGGTGCTTTCAGCGTCTATAATTCCGTAAGCGTGAAGGCATGCGGCGGCAGACCGGGCTCCGATTGCTTCGTCCCGGTCTTTTTGCTATATTTGCAACTTATGAAAGTTGACTGTCATTGTCATATTCTTCCCGGACTGGACGACGGGGCACAGACGCTGGAGGAATCCGTGTTCCTGGCCGGGAAGCTGGCATCGTGGGGGTATGAGCGGGTGGTGTGCACCTCGCACAGTTCTTTCCTTTACCGGAATACACCCAAGACGGTGGCATCGGCCTGTGAACTGCTCCGGAAGGAGCTCCATGCGCGCAGGATTACGCTGGAGCTGGTGCCGTCCATGGAGTACCGGCTTATTCCAGAGACTTGGGTGGACGTGCGCGAGAACCGGTGGCTGCTGCCCTGGGAGGGAAACCACATTCTGGTGGAGCTGCCCATCCATGACCCGACGAAGATTGGAGATATTGTACCATCGGCCGAAATACGTTGGCTGCTGGCCGAGGGTTACCAGCCGGTGCTGGCGCATCCGGAACGGTATCTTTATCTGACGATGGAGGATTATCGGCTTTTGAAGGAGGCCGGGGCGCAATTCCAGCGAAATCTGGGGACGCTGGAAGGGATGTATGGCGAGGCGGTTTCCGTGCGGGCAGATGCCTTGCAGGCGGAGGGAATGTACGACTGGGTTGGAAGCGATTTGCATTCTAAGAAGTATGCCGATTTCTTTGACAAGTACGTATTTGAATAGTAATGCACCCGAAGTTCATCATAGTCTCTAGGCCGGAGAAGACGATGCTGCTATACGGCAGCTCTGGCGACTATGGCGAGCCACGTTTTGAGTTCTTGAACAGGATTTCCAGAGAGCTCAAAGACTATGATTTTTATTACTCTCCAGATTGGGGAAAGACTCGACAGCGAATGGATGTCAGTGGGGTAGAATGGATATAATGCCCATCCTCGGCAAAGCATATAATTTCAAGTTTCCGGTAGTCATTTTCTTCTTCAAATGGTGGCGGAATTCTACGGAAATCTATGGAATTTTGGAGCCCCAAAAAGTTTCTGATTGCCACATGGCGATGACACTGTCTCAGAAGGATATCAATCAATTGAGGAGATTATAGTGAGCCTGTTGTATTTATTTTATTGCAGCGCCGTAAAGCAATTGATATTCTATGGCAAATTGCGGTATATTTATTGCATATTGACATAAATATATTATATTTGCAGTACTAAATGATTGAATTATGTCCCAGGTTTCAATGACTGTCCGAATGGATTCCGGCCTTAAGAGTTCCTTCGATTCGCTCTGCTCACAGTTTGGCATGAGTGCCAATACCGCTATGAATATATTTGCAAAGGCAGTTGTTCAACGCGGTAAGATTCCTTTTGAGATTCGCGGCGACAAATCAGTTGCTGCGGAAGAAAATGATGGCCTCAAAGCATTCCGTGCCATTCGCGCAATGGCCGAAGCCGGCGCCTTTCCCGAAATGTCGCTTGAAGAAATCAATGAGGAAATTCGCGCAGCAAGGAGGGAAAGATGAAAATCTATGCCGTATTTGACACGAATATACTCGTGTCGGCTATGATATCAAAGCGGTCGGATACCGCTGTAGTGTTGGCTTTGGATACCTTGTTACTGGAAACACGAAGCATTTCCCCAAGACACCTATCGTTGTCACGCCTCTGGAGTTCCTGAAAAAGATTGGAAAGATATAGGAGGATGAGATTTTATCATGACATCGAACAAGCAATGGATGGCCCAGGTTGCTGCGGAGCGGATCAATCAGACCATCGACCCGGAGCGAAGCATTGATTAGGCCATTGACCATATCAAAAGAACAATGACAGAGAACTGGGAAGTATATGCTGACTGGAATCCGTGGCATGGTTGCACCAAGATAAGCCCCGGTTGCAAATACTGCTATGTTTACAGGCAGGATGAGATGTATGGCAGCGAGATTTCCAGCCGCGAATGCAGAAAGACCGGCAACTTCTATCTCCCTGTCAAGAAAAGGCGCGACAAATCCTGGAAGATAGAAAGCGGGAAGATTGTGTTCACTTGCTTCACTTCGGATTTCCTGTTGAAAGACGCCGACCCGTGGCGGCCTGAATGCTGGGAAATGATGAAGCGGCGGGACGACCTATATTTCTATTTTTTCACAAAGCGGATAGACCGGTTCATGGAGTGCATCCCGGAAGACTGGGGCGAAGGCTATGATAATGTAATTGTTGGGTGTACGGTAGAAAACCAGGCCATGGCCGATTATCGGCTTCCCATTTTCCTATCCCTCCCCATCAAGCACAAGAGCATCATTGCATCACCGCTTATCTCTGCCATAGACTTGTCTCCCTATTTGGACGAGCAGATAGAGGAAGTCTCTGTGGGAGGTGAATCTGGAGTTGACGCTCGTCCCTGTGACTACGACTGGGTTCTCGCCATTCGTGAGCAGTGTATTGCCAAAGGCATTCCCTTCCGTTTCCATCAGACGGGCGCTCATTTCATCAAGGACGGGAAAAAGTACTACGTGAGACGTTGCTATCAACTAAGTCAGGCTCACAAGGCAAATATCGACTACAAGATTGTCAAATACCTTGTGCCTGAGAAGGTGAGATTCGAGTGGAAAGACAGCGGGTCATCTCTTTTATGAAGCGAATCTCGTCTTCGCTGTAGGGGGTATGATCGGGATAGAACAGGTCGTGGAACCAGACGGCCGGTTCTTCTTCAAAGGGGACCGGTTTGCCATCGACGACGGGGTTCCAGGGATAGTGGCACTGCTGTTTCCCGTTGACCGGGCCATCCATTCTGAGCATAGAATCGACCGGTTGAACTGCTGGCAGTAGTTGACGAATTCGGTGCAGCGCGGGAGGTCGTTATAACTAAGGATTTTTTCCATATTCCAAAATTAAAGAGTTTGCCGCATAATTCCAACCCCCGTTAGGCATTATCAAGCAAAAGTGGTAAATTAGCGGTATGCTTTGCGTTACATGGGCCAAGTGTTATGATAAAGAAAGAGATAACGATCGCAGGAAAACGGTGCTTCGTTTTTGCAGACGAGGAACCGGAGGTGCTGCTTTTGGAGCCGATGGATCTGCGTGATCTGGACTTTCTGGACAAGGAGATCGAAACGCTGAAGGCCGGGACCGCCCGCCCGTTTGCCCTGGCCACGCTGATCATCGAAGATTGGAACAAGGAACTGGCTCCCTGGGCGTCGGAACCGGTCTTCGGGAAAGATCCTTTTGGCGATGGAGCCCCCGAAACCCTACGGCTTATAGAAGGGGATTTGATCCCGGAAATGGAAGCCCTGTTCCCCACGCTGAAGGGCGCTGAAAAGATACTCGGCGGGTATTCGCTTGCCGCTCTTTTCGCACTTTGGTGCGCGTATGAGAGTCCTTCCTTTACCGGGATCGCTGCGGCATCTCCCTCGGTCTGGTATCCCGGCTGGATGGATTTCGTCCGGACGCACACGCCCCGTGCCGGGAAGATCTACCTGAGCCTGGGAGACAAGGAGTACAAGTCTAAAAACAAGACGATGGCAACGGTCGAAGATTGTATCCGGGCCTATGCCGATATCCTTTCTGCATCGGACTCCGTAGAGACCACGTTGGAATGGAATCCGGGCAACCATTTCGTGGATGCCGACAAACGTACTGCCAAAGCGTTTCTATGGGTAATGATGCAACTTATCCGATAGGATTCTCATTTGGGGAAAACCTTCTTTCCTTCGAAATAGGTCGCTTCGGGCTTCGCCTCGTGAATCTCGGTCACCGGGCAGGAGAGCACATCCTTATCGACTAGGAGGAAATCAGCATATTTCCCCTTGCTGATGCTGCCTCTTTCCTTCTCGATGAACATCTGGTTGGCGACATTGATGGTGAGGGCGGTGAGTGCCTGCTCGCGGGTCAGGAGTTCTTCCGGCCACCAGGGGGTCGCATGTTCCTCACCGTAAAGGACACCGGTCGTTGCAATCTCCATAATCCCGAACGGATCGCCGGGAGAGCCGCCCAATGCAGGGAAGTCGGAGTGAGAAGATACGTTGACCCCATAGTCGAAGAAGGATTTCATAGGATAGGCCTTGTCCTTCAGTCCCTCAGGGAGTACTTTCTCTAACATGGCCAGTGACGTTTCATTGGCATGATGCCAGAGAAAACTTGCAACAGCATAGATGTTATGGTCTGCCATGCGCTGATAATCAGGCTCCTCAACTCCATGCACGTGGACCACCGTATTGCGCATCTCATCCTTTCCACCATTGACGTATGCATTGACAACGGTGTTGACGGCCTTGTTGCCCATGGTGTGGATATGCATGGACATCCCGTTGGCATTCATCTTGCGCGTGATGTCGGTCAACTCCTCTTCCGTCCAATTGGCCGGCCCCTGATGTCCGTCGGGATAGACTGGATTCACAAAACCGGTCCCGGTTTCTACCGTACCATCCATAAAGAGTTTGACCCAGTTCGGCTTGACATGGGCTGAGGCGTACTTCTGGGCGTTAACGGCTTTCTGCAGGGCCTCGTCCACATTCATCCAGCTTTCAATCTCGTAGGTCAGGCCCAACATGAAGTGCATATCTCCGGCCTGGTCCATCTGTTGGGCCGCCTTGAAGAAATTGTCATTGTATAAATAGTTGCCCCAACCATCAATATACATCGTGTAACCTTCAGACAACAGTTGATCCTGAATTACCGCCATATTGGCTTTTGCTACATCAACGGTATAGAGGTGCTCATTGTCCAGGAAAGAGCGGGTGTACGTGCCGGCCTGCTCTTTCAGGAAACCGGTCGGCGTGCCGTCCGGGCCCATGACAATCTCTCCGCCTCGGATATCATTCCCTTTTTTGAGCACCGTGCCATCTTCCTTCATAATGCCGGCCTTGACCAGACATAGGGTGTTCGCCAGGCCCTTGTGGCCTTCTTCATCGGCAAAGTAAATGGGAATATCGTCGCAGATGGCATCCAGTTGCTGGCGGGTAGGCATTTTCTCCTGGAAAGTGTACAGACTCCAGCCGAAGCCAAAGATGGCGGTCGCCCCTGTCTCCCGGGCCTTCTTTACCGCGGCAGGGACGATTTCATTCAAAAAGGTATCCACATCGTCATTCATGCTGATTACCGTTCCCACTGACGGGATGGCAACACCCATCGAATAATGGGCATGGCCATTGCCGCAGCCTGGCATCACGAGTCCCTTGCCGGTATAATCAAGCACTTCGGTCTTTCCTTCTTGAATATAGGATTTGGCTCCGGCCTTGTCGCCTACATAGATGTATTTGCCGTCTTTTACGGCAAAGGCCTCTACAATCTGATTGCCTTCGGCTGTGAAAATCTTGCCATAGACCACGAGGTCGGCCTTGTCCGCACATGACGTGAGTACAGACATGGCGCCGCAAATAAGGATAACGGCCAGAACCCAATTCTTTATCTTAAACATAATCTAATTGTTTTAAGTAATCTAAGTAATCTAAGTAATCATTATAAGGTAAAACCGGCTACGAAATAGAGTTTACGGTTTGATGGATTAGCGATGATCCGGTTACCGATGGTGTAGGAAAGCGTCAGGCCTATCATATACAGTATGATTGATAAGAATCCCCGCACTTTCATGTGCAGATCCTCTGTTTTTCCTCCTTACTTTTTATTGCGCGCGGCAATGATATCCATGAGGTAGTGAGGGGTAAAGTACTTGTCCATGAACTGGTAATAACCTAACAAGGGGGTCACGGCCTTGTACTGATCGGCCAGAAGGCCACGTTCGTTATGCATATCATCCGGCCCGGCGATGACCAAGACATTCGGGTCTTTAGCCGTGTACGCCTTCCATTCAACCTGGTCTGTAGACGGGTTGCCGCATCGGGCGAAATTGGTCCACATCTGCTGAACGGTCTTAAACATCTCGTCGGGGATATTCGTGCCGTTGAAGGGACTGTTTGTCCCGATCCCGCGAAGGTTGAACACGAACAGGAGCTCCACCGAGTGCGCTGCTCCCACATCTGGGTTACTGCCCGGGTACGCCCAGTAGTAACAGAACGTTTTGTTGAATGCACTCTGTGCGTCAAGCTGCTGGAGCATAGGGACTCTGAACATCAGTTCATTGATGAACTCTGTTTCAATCAGTCCCGGTTCCTGGGTCCTGCAGACACGCCAGAATTCCTCGTAATATTTCTTGTCATCTTCCTTCAGATATTTGGCTGCATCGCCCACAGCGCGCTGGGCAAATAGCTTCTGCTCTTCCAGGTTCAGACCCGCGTCCTCGCCCATGAACAGTCTGGCCTCATCGGCCGTGCTGCCTGCCATGATGGCTATGTGCTTTGCGTAGCCTTTTTTATACAGCTCAATGGGCGCCTCGGGGAGTACCTCGGTTCCGTAGTAGGGGCAGGATGTATACTTGCCGACCGCTTCGACATACGCCTTATAGAGTTCCTCTTCGCTCAGAGCCATGATGTCGTCCATGGTCTTGCAGCCGGTATACTCGAGCAGGGCCTTGGTCTTGCCCTGTGCGGATTCGCAGTCGACCGGGAAGGCCAAGGTGGTAGAGCCGCTCTGGGCGATGACCTTCTGAAAATACCGGTTCGCCTCTTTCAGGACCGGCAGAATGGAAACAGAGCCACCGCCGGCACTTTGTCCGAAGATGGTCACGTTGTCAGGGTCGCCACCGAAAGCGGCGATGTTTTCGTGTACCCACCTGAGCGCCATAGCCTGGTCCAACAGACCGTTGCAGGGCGCCGTCTTGAAGTTTTC
>DGUE01000092.1 GCA_002393895.1 Bacteroidales bacterium UBA4318 | reverse complement strand
GCTACTGCGTCCATCCTTCCACCTATAAATATGAAGACCATCCCGAATCCGGGCCGGTTTTCGAGTGGGTGCTGAACAATCAGCAGGATGTTTATGACCGCCTTGGCGCAAACTTTGGCCGCCAGGGTGAGGGCGCATTGAGAGCCATCCCTCAGGAAGATCTGGACGAACTCCAGGCCATCTTCGACGAGACAGGCGCCACCGAGCGCATCAGTCTTGTTGAAGAGTGCTCCCGCAAAAAGGCAGAAGAGATGGGGATGACCATGGAAGAATACACCAAATACACCTTCGAGCATTGCTCCAGGGGGCATTTCAATAACGAGGAGGGCGCGCTATGATCTATCAGGGAAAGCAAAAGATATGGTCTGATTACCAGAAGGAGATACCGGACAACCACTGGTTCTATGTGCGCAGCTGCATAAGACAGAGTTTCTTCCCGGCTTCGGAGCACTACTTTTTGAAGATATGCAGGGACATGCTAGGGCGGGATATCTACGAAACAAAGCATCACACCACCTGCGGGGGCATAGCCTATCACGCGGATACCATCCCTCAGGAGACAGCGATGACCATAGTCGCCCGCCAGTTTGCGCTGATGACAGAGGCCGGCTACAAGAATCTGGTCACGTCCTGCATCACATCCTTCGGCAACTATACCGAGATTCTCGAAACCTGGAGGGAATTCCCCGAGCTCGAGGCCCGCATACGCGAAAAGCTTTGGAAGGCCTGCCGCCGGGAGTTCGAAAAGCCGGAATACGTGGCACACGCGAGCGACCTGGTCTACAAGTTCCGCGAAGAAATTGCGGAACGCGCCAAATATCAGCTGGTTAACAAAGAAACCGGCGAGCCGTTGAGGATCGTGGAGCATATAGGCTGCCACTATTCCAAGATGTTCCCACACAAGGGAGTGGGCGGTGCCGAATACCCCTGCGTGCTGAGCGGAATGGCTGAGGCTTGGGGAGGGAAGGTGATAGATTATCCCGAACGCCGGCACTGCTGTGGCTTCGGTTTCCGCCAGTATCTGGTGAAGGCCAACCGCGGGTACTCTGTGTCGAACACCCACAAGAAATTCGAATCGATGGAACCCTACCATCCGGATATGATCATCACCAATTGCCCCGGATGCCCCTTCTTCCTGGACCGCTGGCAGTATGTGATATCCGAACAGACCGGAAAGACCTATGGCGAGAATGGCAGGGGTATCCCCGTGTTCACATACGAAGAACTGGCCGGCCTGGTGCTTGGCGTAGATCCCTGGGATCTTGGCTTGCAGATACACCAAGTGAGCCCTGAGCCCCTCCTGGACAAGATGGGAGTTCCTTACGACCCTTCGAAGAAGTATCTCGGCCTGAACGAAAAAGAACTCAAGAAACCCGGACTGCCTTCGGTCCTCAAATGTTGCTGATATGAACAATAATCCTGTCTTGATAGTCGGAGGCGGCATCGCCGGAATGGAAGCTGCCAGGCAGCTCAAGGCCCTTGGCCTGAAACCCGTGATTGTGGAGAAGACCAGTGCCCTGGGCGGCCATGTGGCCCAGTGGAATAATCTTTTCCCGGATGTCGTGCCCGCAAGCAAGGTGCTTGCGCCATATAAAGAGGAACTGAAGGATGTCGAAGTTTTTCTTGAGACGGAAATAGCTTCCATCAACCGCCTTCAGAAAGGGTATTCCGTAGTGCTGAGCAACGGCCGCGCGATGCCCTGCAAGGCCGTCATTTTCGCCACCGGCTTCAAACTCTTTGAGGCTGAGAAGAAAGAGGAATATGGCTACGGGGTCTACGACCGGGTGATTACCAACAAGGACCTGGAAGCCTGGTTCAATACGGGCAGCGACGAACGTGTGCCGGAGAAACCCTCTGCCATCGGTTTCGTGCATTGCGTGGGCTCCCGCGATGTCAAAGCCGGCAATACCCAGTGCTCCAAGGTATGCTGCATAACCGCCATCAAACAGGCCATTGAGCTTAAGGAGAAGTTCCCGAATGCAGAAATCTACTGCTTCTACATGGACCTCCGCCTTTTTGGCAAGAAATACGAAGACTTCTACATCAATGCCCAGAGGGATTATGGCATACACTTCATCCGGGGCCGCGTTTCGGAGGTCTGCGAGACCATCGACGGCAAGGTTCAGGTGAAAGCGGAAGATACCCTCGTGGGTAAGCCCGTCAAGGTGAAACTGGACCTGCTGGTGCTGATGGCCGGCATAGTCTGCAATAAAGAGAACCAGGCCCTGGCGCATTCCCTGCAGATGCCGGTGGACGATGACGGCTTCTTCCGGAGCAAAGACAACATTCTCTCCATTACCGAGGCGGACAGGGACGGCATTTTCTATGTAGGAACCTGCACCGGCCCCAAGACTGTGCCCGAGACGGTTGCCGAGGCACGCAGCGCGGCTCTGAATGTGTATAACTATCTAAAAGGCCAGAAGTGATGTATTTCGGATTCGGGCTAAATCCCAGTTCTTCCATCGAACTGGACAAGGTGGACCTCTCTCTGTACGATAAACTGTGCAGTCTGGAGCCTGGCGCCCGCACCTGCATCGCATGCGGGAGCTGCAGCGCCACCTGCACAGCATCGGAATATTCCGGGATGAGCGTGCGTAAAGTCCTGCTGGACCTCCAGCGTGGCCGTAATCAAGAAGTCGAACGGATGCTTTCGCACTGTATGCTCTGCGGCAAGTGCACCATGGTGTGCCCCAGGGGCATCAATACCAGGGGCGTAATCCTCACGGTGTGCAGGCTTTTCGATAATGTGGAGGGCGAGCAATGAGAGAGAGACTGGCATCCGGATTCGATCCTTTCGTGCTTCCCTTCCTGATAGGGATGCTTTTCGTGCTTGGATACTGCCTGTTCGGTGCAATCCGAATACTTTTCGAACTCCCGGCAAAGGACAGGAAACGTTTCCTGATTTCGCTTGTGACACCGGCGACAGCCTGGAAAAACGTCAAGGATATCTTTCTGAACTGTCTGCTTCACGTGAAACTGTGGAAGCGTAACAAGGTTTTGGGGTATATGCACTCCAGCATCGCCTTCGGTTGGTTTATGATAATCCTTCTGGGCCACATCGAGGTAATGCTCTTCCTGCCGCATCGCATCAAGTTCTTCTACTATCCCATCTTCTTCAACTTTTTCGTCGCGGAGACGGAAAGCACCATACAGGGAGCGGTCCTTTTCTTCCTGATGGACTTATTCCTGCTGATAATACTGAGCGGCATAACCCTTGCGATCATCAAGCGTGTCCGGTCGCTCTGGTTCGGGATGAGGCGGACCACGCGTCCCAGTTTGCTGGACAGGATCGGCCTCTATTCGCTATGGGCGATTTTCCCCCTGCGCCTTCTCAGTGAAACCTTCACCGCCCACATCAGCGGCGGAAGTTTCCTCACTCTGCCGATGAACTGGATATTCCGCCAGTTCTTCGGGAATGAGCTGAACTACTATCCCACATGGTGGGCGTATTCCATAGCCTTGGGAATCTTTATGGTTGTGCTTCCGTTCACCCGCTATATGCACATACCGGCGGAGATGATGCTCATCCCTCTGAGGAACGCCGGCCTGCATATCCTTCACCCGCGGAAGGGCTTTGCCAAGGTGCAGTTCTATTCCTGCCCCGGCTGCGGCGTGTGTATCGATGCCTGCCCGATGAGCGTGAAGAAGGAGAACCTAAAAGACTGCACCGTCTACCTGAACCGCCAACTGAGGCGGGGGAATGAACGCCGCATAGAGGAGATCAGCGACAAATGCCTGATGTGCGGCAAGTGCAGCCAGGTCTGCCAGGTGCAGGTGGATGGCCCCCAGATGCGTCTGGCCCAGCGGTCCATGCGCAAATACGGTATCAATCAGCACTATTCCAGAATATCGTCGGAGGCGAAACTGAACGGCCTCGGCAGCGGCAAGGTTTTGTATTTCGCCGGATGCATGACTCATCTTACTCCGGGCATCATAAAATCCGTCGGCTCTCTCCTGGACAAGGCCGGGGCCAACTGGACCATGATGGATCCTGAAGGCGGGCTCTGCTGCGGCAGGCCGATGCTGCTTGCCGGGCGGAAGGAGCAGGCGCGCGAGATGGCACGCATCAACAGGGAAATCATAGTGGGTTCCGGCTGCGACGTGCTGCTGCTAAGCTGCCCCATCTGCTACAAGATATTCAAGGAAAAATACAATCTGAGCGGCATCTATGTGGTGCATCACAGCGTCTTCCTCAATGAGCTAATCCATTCCGGAAGGCTCCGCGTCAAGAAAGATGAAGCACTCAGGCTGGCGTACCACGACCCTTGCGAACTCGGCCGCGGATGCGGAATCTATGAACCGCCACGGCTGGTGGTTTCTGCTGCAGGAAACCTTGTGGAAGCTGCCCAGAACAAGGATATGAGCATCTGCTGCGGCGGGTCTCTTGGCAGTCTGTCGCTGAGCTACGAGAAACGCAAAGACATCACGCTCAATTCCTTGAAGAACCTTCAGGCCGGCGATCCCGACGAAATCGTCACCGCCTGCCCTCTCTGCCAGAGTACCTTCAGCAAGTATTCTGAAGCTCCCGTGCTGGATGTTGCCCAACTTATCGACACCCATAGTTAATAAATGAAACGACTGCTCTTCGCCGTTTTGCTGCTGAGCGCCTGCTGCAGGCCCGTCGGGAATCACTTTGAAATCAAGGAATTCAAGCAACCCTCGACCACCTACCGGTCCATGACTTTCTGGTCGCTGAACGACAGCCTGCGCTCTGATGAAATGCGCCGCCAGCTGGCCCTTTTCAAGGAGGGCGGTTTCGGCGGAGCATTCTTTCACAGCCGCCCTGGCCTTCTCACACCGTATCTTTCCGAAGAGTGGTTCGAGATGATGAAGGTTGGTGTCGAGGAAAGCAGGAAACTGGGCCTGGAGGCCTGGTTCTACGACGAAGACAAGTGGCCGAGCGGATTTGCCGGGGGGATAGTGCCCAAGCAGTCCGACGCCTTTCGCGCCAGGACCTTGGTAAGAGTGCCTGCGGGAACGCCTGTAAATGATGCGGACGAAATCCTGCTGGACGATGGCAAATATCTATATATCAGTCATGTAGACCCTTGGGGGCAGGCTTGGTACAACGGCACCTGCTGGGTGGATCTGATGAATCCGGAGATGGTGAAGGCCTTCATCGACTGCACCTATCAGCCCTATGTGGACCGCTTTGCCGGCCAAAAGGGAGTGATGGGGATTTTTTCCGACGAGCCGCAGGTCTCGCCACGGACGGATCTTGCCGAAGGCGATGCCTTCATGCCATATTCCCCTTGGATGGAAGAGGCCTTCGAGAAGCGCTGGGGCTATCCGATGCGCCCGCATCTGGCTTCTCTGGTGGATACCGTCGGCAACTGGCGCCAGTTCCGCCTGCACTACTACCGCACGGTGGGCGAATGCATGGAGAATGCTTTCAGCCGCCAGATAGGAGAGTACTGCGAGTCGAACGGCCTGCAGTGGACGGGGCATTTCAACAGCGAGGAGATGCCGGTTGCCAATATGTTCAACCAGGGCGACCCGATGACCCAGTACCGCCACATGCAGGTGCCGGGAATCGACGCTCTCGGCCTGAGATTCAAGACTTTGCATAATGCCAAGGTGATGACATCCGTGGCCAACCAATATGGCCGGAAACGGAGGGTATGCGAGATTTTCGGCATTTCCGGGCACAACCTTTCGCTGGAAGACAGGATGTGGCTGACCGCCTGGCACACCGCCTGCGGAGTCAATATGTTCTGCCCCCATCTTTCGCACTACACCATCAAGGGCGTGCGGAAATATGACTATCCTCCCACCTTCAATTATCAGGAGCCTTACTGGCCATACAACCATCTGTATGAGGATTTTGCAGCCAGGATGGCATACTTTGCCACCGTCGGGGCCACTGTCGGGGAAGTGTGCGTGCTGTCTACCCTCGAGTCGGACTATCTCGAGCGGGATGTGCGGAGGGACTACCCCGAACCCGGAACCGCCCGTGACGTGCTCCTCGAAAGCACGCTTCAGTGCCTGAACACACTCCATTACAACAGTGACATCTGCGATGAGCAGATCCTCGCAGATATCGGGTCGGTGGAAGAAGGGCGCCTCAGAATAGGGGAGATGAGCTATCACACGGTGATCCTGCCTAATCTGCTGACCATCCGTCCGAGTACTCTGGGACTGCTGGAGGAATTTGCATCCGAAGGAGGCAATATGCTGATATTGGGCGAGTTCCCTTCGTATGTCGACGGCGTTCCGGATTCGCTCGGCCGCCTTCGCGACAGCGGTATCCAACTGTCGGCGGGAGAGCTTTTGGAGTGGCTCCCCGCTAATGTTCCGTCCGCTTTCAGCATCGAGGGGAAGGATGCCGGGAAGGTGTGGACGCATCTTCGGAAGGTAAACGGAGGATACACCCTGCAGTTGTCCAATATTTCCCGACATGGGGGTGCCCGGGTGAAACTGAATCTTGGAAATGTCCGGCACAAGGCGCTGCTGAATCCGGTTAATGGAGATGTCTTGAAGATCGTATCTGCTTCGGACGCTCCCTTCGAATTGGACCTGGCCCCCGCCCAGACCTGGGTGCTGGCGTTCGGGGATAAACCTGTATGCAGGCATTTCGATGGAGTTTATGACTTGCCATCCGAGGGGATGCCCCTGAAGACTCTGGATGGTCCCTGGATCTGCAAAAGGACCGCCCCAAACGCTCTGCCTCTGGATTTTGCATCCTGGTCGACCGATGGAGGACGCAGCTGGCATGAGGCTGAACCGGTGCTGGCAATATATGAGCGTTTCCAGAATAATGATGCCCGGTACGACGGGCCTATGCTGCTCCGCTACTCCTTCAAAGTGGAGTCGCTCCCGCTGAATTGCTCGCTGGTTGTGGAACAGCCCTGGATTTATAAGTCTATCTCTTTGAATGGCAGCGAGTTGCGCTTTGGCGAGGATTGGTATACAGATAGATATTTCCGCATGGCAGATGTTTCCGGGTTGCTGCTTGAGGGCCCCAACGAAGTGCTGCTTTCGCTGGATTTCCGTAATCCGGTTCCGGCATCCTATGATGCGCTTGAGCGTTACGGCACCGAGATAGAAACCATCTTCCTCTGCGGTGATTTTGCCGTTGATGGAATACTGGCGAAGAATCAACCCACGGAGACCTGGCGCAACCGCCTCAAGATTCTCAACCCCAAGCCTATGCCTGCCCGTTACGAATACGGCTCTTTCAGCATAAGGCCGGAAACGGAAGTGACGGCCCCCAACCTGACCGTCGCAGGTTATCCCTTCTATTCCGGGAGTTTCGTCTGCAGCGGCAGTTTCTATATGGACGATGTGGATGAAGGCAGATGCTATAAGATCGCCTTCCCGGCCATAGAAGCCATAGCCGTCGATGTGAAAGTGAATGGGAAGGAACTCCCGACGGTGTTCTGCAGCCCTTGGGAGGCCGATGTGACGGATGCCATCCGCCCCGGAAACAACGCGGTGGAACTTACCCTTACAGGGAGCCTCCGCAACCTGATGGGGCCTTATCACTGCATTGGAGGAGAATTCAACGTGATGGGTCCCGCAACTTTCAGCGGCCGCCATTCCTGGCCCAACCTGGAGCCCGGCGACAACGACTGGTACGAAAAAAGAAAGACGGGAAACACCCGTCTTTGGAGAGATGACTATTTCTGCATTCCGTTCGGAATGATGGAAATGCCAGTGCTGATCGAACTCAACTGAAAGGGGATCGGTTCATGACCTCATCCTCTTTCTCTTCGGAGAGGCAATGGACCAGATTGCGCAGGTAGTTTCTGGGGAAGTCCTTGAGTCTTACCAGGGTAAGCCCGTCCAGACTGCTGTTGAACAAAGGATCCACGTTGAAACATATCAGCTTTGCATTGTAGCTGAAATACTTCTTGACCAGCACCGGAATCCTGTATTTGCCATCGGACATTGCCAGAATCAGCCTGTCCAGTTCGTCCAGATTCTCTACCTTGGCGAGAAGCTGGTCGGGATTGACGGCCAGGAAATCAGGCACGAAAGGATGTACGCTTTCCGCAAGAGGGGTATCGGCGCAATTATGGTGCTTGTTTATGAAGTAGACGATCAGGCTCTTGTAGAAATCCGGCAGAGAATCGCTGATGCTGACCGGGCCGAGAAAATACTCGGCTTCGGGGAACTTGACCATCGAATAGATCACTCCGGTAAGCAGTAGCTTGAGGGTCAGGACTTCCCGCTGGTATTTGGGAACGACGATCGTCCGCCCCAATTCCATACAGTGCGACATCAAATCCTCGTAGTCGTGGTTGAATTTGAATAGCGAAGCAGTGTAGAACCCGTCGATTCCGCCGTGGTTCCTGGCGATTTCCGGCCCTGCACCTATGCGGTAGGCACCCACGATCTCCTGGTTGGGAATGCTCCAAAGAAGCAGGTGGTAATAATAGGTGTCGTATTCGTCGGTGTCGATCTCTTTACCGGTGCCTTCGCCGACGGCGCGGAAGGTCTCTTCCCTCAGCCGTGCAAGCTCGTGCATCGTGTTGGGAATGTCTGCGGCCGTTGTCAGATAGGCTCTGTAGTCGCCCACATCGAACAGTATCCTGTCGGATATGGATGCAATCTCGGCGCGCACAGCCTCCGGGTCGGTAGGTTTCGCAATCGGCACTTCATAGAACTGCTCCTGCATCTCCTTGGG
>DGUE01000107.1 GCA_002393895.1 Bacteroidales bacterium UBA4318 | reverse complement strand
GAAAGGTCTACCATCCCTTTCAGTAGGGCCAGGTGATTGCTGTCGATCTTGCGGTTGTCGTATCCCACCAAGGCGCCTATGCTCCAGTTATCCTTGAAGAACCAGGATAATCCGGCGCTGAAGCCGAGGTTCGAGAGGCTGCCGTTCACATCGGGAATCAGGCCCAGGAGGGATACGCCCTTCGTGAGGTCATCTCCGGCTGATGCGTTCCAGTTGTTATATGTAATGTAGAACGAGGCGGCAAGGGTCCCCTTGGGGATGAATACCGAATTGGGGTTGCCGAGACCCCTGTCGAAAGCGCCCAGGGTGAACGACCCTGCGAAGGCGAGAAGCAGCAGCGCAAATAGTCTTTTCTTCATATCGCAAAGATAATAGTTATTTGAAAAAATATAGCTAATTTTGTTGTTATGAAATTGCTCTCCCTGCTATTTTGCCTGCTGCTTGGCGCTTTATCCCCGAATTTGCCCTGGGTGGATATATCCGGCCACAAATTCCGCCAGACAATAATTGCGGCGGGCACTCCGGATCTCTATAACGGTCATCCTACCACCGTCCTCTTCGACGATGGCAGGACCATGTTCTGCACCTGGTCGGAGGGGCACGGCGGCCCTGCATCGTTCTATGGGTTCAGCCACGATGCCGGGCAGACCTGGCAGACGCAGAGGGCGCCAAAGGAATGGGACGGCCTGATCAACTGCCCCAGCGCATATTTGCTTACCGACAAGGCCGGGAAGCAGCGCCTGTTCGTGTTCGCTTCGGTAGATGTGGGGGGCGTGTACAGAGAGATGGCTTATGTCTGCAGCGAAGATGGCGGCGCCAGCTGGAGCAAGGTGAAGAGGCTGGGCATGCCCTGCATAATGGCCTTTACCTCCATCGTACGCCTTTCCAATGGGGATCTGCTTGGGATGTATCATCGTGGCAACTCCGAGAAAGACAGGAATCCGCTGAAACTCTGGCAGTCCGTCTCCCACGACGGAGGCCTGAGCTGGGATGTGCCGGAGCTTGTGGGAGAGGTGCCGGACCGTTCTCCCTGCGAACCCTGCGCCTTCTTCTCTCCGGATAGGAAGACACTGGTTTGCGTCGCCAGGGAAAACCAGCGCAAAGGCTGTTCCCTGATGATGTTCTCGAAGGATGAAGGGAAAACCTGGACCCCTATGAAAGAAACTCCCTGGGGCCTGACCGGCGACAGGCATGTGATGCGTTATCTGCCGGACGGCAGAATGATATTCGTGTTCAGGGATATGGCTCCTTTCAGCCCCACCAGGGGGCATTTCGTGGCCTGGATAGGGACTTATTTCGACCTGAGCAACGTCCTTTCCGGCCAGTACAGGATAAAGCTCCTGCATAATTTTGCCGGAGTGGATTCCGGCTATCCGGGGCTGGAAATCCTGCCGGATGGCACCGTTGTGGCCACTACTTATCTCAAGTATCATCCCGGGCCGGAGAAGCATTCCGTGGTTTCGGTCCGTTTCAAAATAGAGGAAATAGACAAAATAGTATCTGAAATATGAAAAAACATAGCTTGAAAGAATGGGTGGCTGCCACCCGTTACTGGTCTTTCCCGGTATCGTCCATGCCGGTCATCGCCACATTTGCATATCTGTTCAGCAAGGGCATGCTGCCTCTCGAATGGCGAAGCCTGCTGGTTTTCGTGCTTTCTGTCCTTGGCGTGATAGTCCTTCACTCGGCAGGCAATCTGCTGAGCGACTGGGCCGACTACCGCAGCGGAGTCGACAGTGAACAGGCCTATGCCGTGCCGAACCTGGTGTTCGGGCATTTCCAGCCGGTAGAATACCTCCGCATGAGCATCTTTTTGTTTGTGCTCGGATGCCTTATCGGGGTGGGTGTAGTTCTGCTCAGCGGCCCCGCCGTGCTGCTGGTAGGTGCAGCCGGGGTTTTGCTGACCGTACTATATTCCTTCCTTAAATATCATGCCCTGGGGGATCTGGATATATTCATCATCTTCGGCATCCTGACCGTCCTCGGGTCCACCGCCGCCGCCACTGGAGCCATCGTGTGGGATGCGCTGGTGCTGTCGGTCCCGCTGGGAATCATCACCGTTTCGGTGCTCCACGCCAACAACACCGTGGATATAGAAACTGACGGCGCCGCCGGCATCAAGACCTTCGCAATGCTTCTCGGTGCAAAGGCTTCCTCCATTCTCTACCGGGTCTACATGGTGCTTCCTTTCCTCTGCATAGTGGTTTCCGTCTGCGTGGGATGGCTTCGTCCGCTTGCGCTGATCTGCCTGATAGCGGCCGTTCCGGCCTGGAAGAACTTTGCCCAGGCTGGCCAGTTTGCGCAGAAGGGCCTGGATGCCATGAAGGGGCTTGACCAGGGGAGTGCGCAGATGCAGCTGGTCTTCTCCGGGCTGCTTTCCCTGGGCCTCCTCGTCGCCGGCCTGATATGAAAAAGCGCCTGATAGCGGCCCTTGCAGTCGCCGCCCTGCTCTGGTTCTATATGTTCAGCCCCTGGACTTCCGGGCTGACCAATTTCTGGCCCACCATGGCGGCATCGGCCCTGATCCTTACAAGCCTGGCCCTGCTGTTTTCTCCAGGTAAACTGCCGAAGGTGGAGAAGCCGCTGTTGCAGATTCTCGCAGGCATCCTCATCGCGGTATTTCTGTGGGGTGTTTTCTGGATAGGCGACAGGGTGTCGTCCTTGATCTTCGATTTCGCCCGCCCGGAGGTGGATTCCATCTATTCCATGAAGGATGGCCTGCATCCTGCTGTTATTGCCGCCTTGCTCCTGCTCTTGATAGGGCCTGCGGAGGAGTTCTTCTGGCGGGGATACGTGCAGCGGACTATGGAGAAACTGCTGGACGGCCGCAAGTGGCCGAAGGACAAGGCTTTCCTGCTGACTGCGGGCATCTATGCTCTGGTGCACATCTGGTCCTTGAATTTCATGCTGGTGATGGCCGCGCTGGTCGCCGGCTGCGTATGGGGATTCCTCTACCGTCTGCGCCCGCAGATGCTGCCGGCACTAATCGTGAGCCACGCCCTCTGGGATGCTCTGGTCTTTATCTGGATGCCTATTTAATTTCTTCGCTATCAGATATCCGATAGCTCCGATTGCAAGTGCTTCGGCGGTGACGATGAGTTCGAGCTGAACCATCCCTACCGACTTATTGAGCATCATTACGCCTGCGTCGACAAGAGCGTGTAGGGCGATTGCAGCAGGGAACAGCCAAAGCCATCTGCCACCCTTGCGGACGGCAGCCCAAACCATCAGGGAGAAGCCCAGATGAAGCAGAAGGGCGGAGAACCTTTCCCAAAGCCCGAGCAGCATGCTTCCGGCTCCCATCGTCTGCAAATGATCCAATTGAGCCTGTAGCTGTGAGGCGGTTTCTTCCGGGGCTTTTGCAAATAGGATATCAGACTGCCCGGAATTGATCAGGGCAGAAATCACAAGGTTGCTGATCATCGTTACGCCGAAGACCATGATCATTTCCATTCCTCCGTGACCTATGCCGTACGCAACGCCGGGAAGAGCCTTGGAGGGCTCCTTCTTCATCAGGAACTTCATGCTGAGGAAGCGCCCCGTCTCCTCGAAGATTCCGGCAGCCAGTCCGCCGTAGATGGCATACCAAAGGGGGTTGCCCGTGATGGCAGCCCCTTGAGGGCCTTTCAGCACCAGCTGATGCATGATGCTTTCCAGGACCAGGGCAAACAGGAAGAACGTGCCGGCACCTATCAGTATGGTGGTCAGCTTTGCATGATGCCTGCGCACCAGGTAAATCGACAGACATACAGGAACCGCAAGGCCAAGCACGGCATTGACGGCCATCAT
>DGUE01000030.1:2526-4588 GCA_002393895.1 Bacteroidales bacterium UBA4318 | reverse complement strand
GCGGTCTCTCTGATGCTGGGCAGCTCCTGGACCACTATCGCCACCATAGGCGTAGCCCTGCTGGGCATTGGCAAGGCGGAAGGGTTCCACGAGGGCCTGATCGCCGGTGCAATCATCTCCGGGGCTTATTTCGGGGATAAGATATCCCCTCTCTCGGACACCACCGTGCTGGCATCTTCCATTGCCGAGACTCCCCTCTTCTCGCACATACGCTACATGATGATAACCACAGTGCCTTCGTTCGCCATCACATTGATAGCGTTCACGGTCATAGGCCTGGTCGGCGTTCCGGAGAGTCCCGCAGATATGGGAGCATTCACTGGCATCATCTCCGCCAAATTCCATATCAGCCCGTGGCTGCTGGTGGTGCCGCTGCTTACCGGAGTGATGATTGCCCGCAAGATGCCCGCGCTCATTGTACTTAGCCTCTCCGTGGTGCTTGCTGCCATTGCGGCCGTAATAGCTCAGCCGGAGATCATCCGGAGCATAGGCGAAAAAGCAGCCATTACCCACGGCATAGAAGGCCCCCTCAACGAGTGGAAGCTGATGCTGGCGGGCACGGTGGAAAGCATCTACAACTCCGTGCCGCTGGAGACAGGCGATGCCACGGTCAACGAGCTGGTGTCTTCGCGAGGAATGATAGGCATGCTCAACACCATCTACCTGATTATCTGTGCGATGTGCTTCGGGGCCTGCATGCGTGCCGGAGGGATGATCGAGATAATCATGAAGGCTATGCGCAAGTTCACCGGCAACCGCACGGGCCTTGTGGCATCCACCGTGGGCACAGGCGCGGTGCTGAATACCCTGGTATGCGACCAGTATCTGGCAATCATGCTGACTTCCAACATTTTCAAGGACATTTACGAAGATGCGCAGTACGAAAACCGGCTCCTAAGCCGTTCCGTGGAAGATTCGGCAACGGTAACATCGGTACTCGTGCCCTGGAACACCTGTGGAATGACGCAGGCGACCATACTTAGCACGCCCACTCTGGTTTATCTGCCCTATTGCTTCTTCAATATCATCAGCCCGCTGATGAGCATCTTCGTGGCGGCGCTGGGTTACAAGATCTTTAAAAAGAAGTCCGAAGCCTGACGACCTGCTGGCATCCGAGATATCCGCTTCCGTCGAAGTGGAAAGCGGCGGTGAGCTGCAGGCTGGTCTTTTTGGATATGCGGGGGCCCCATATCAGCTCCACACGGTCGTAAAAGCCTCTGTATGTGTTTTCTCCAGGGTAAAGGGCGGAGGCGTAAATACCCCCTTCCGGAGCCGGATAATCATAATAATGATAGAGGTCCGCACCGGCATAGATGCTGTTCTGCAGGCAAAGATTCCATTTTTTTGCGCGCATGATTATTTCCACGCCGACCGGCAGGACTGGATCGTCGTCTATCTCCCTCGAGCGCTGATATCCCGCAAGCAGACCTGCCTGGAGCGACAGTTCCTGGAGATAACCAGTAAAGCCGGCAAAATCGCCCTTGACCCATGGATTGAAAAGATGATTGTCGATCACATTGTGGGCAACGGCAGATGTGGCATAATGATAGAAACTCGCCGACCATCCGGCTAAGAGATAGTTGAAGAACTTATATCTGCCTGCAGAGAATATCTGGAAACGCTCGCGGGTGGCTGCTCCGTATTTGCCCATCCAGTCACAGCCCATCTCGGCATAAAGCCTTCTGGTGCTGTATTTTAGCAGCACTCCTTCCATATTGAGATCATAGAAGCTCTGGGCGTCGCTCCAAATGGCTCGGCTGTATTCCCCGCCAAGCAGATGCCTGGGGAAGACCCCCGCCGAAGCATCGAAAGACCTGCTTTTGCTTATCTTGTGTTTAACCCGGTAGTAGACGGAGAGTTCCTTGAATGCATCCCCTATCTTCTCGCCGGAACCCATGTCATGCAGCACTCCTACTCCGGCCATTATCCTGTGCTCAGTGCGCTTGTTCTGCTTGTAGGAAAGACCTATTTCGGGCATCAGCAGCACCGAATGATAAGTTTCGGACTCCATATACTTCTCGCCCGACACATCGAATTCCCGGTTGTCGAAATAGAAATCCAG
>DGUE01000030.1:0-2321 GCA_002393895.1 Bacteroidales bacterium UBA4318 | reverse complement strand
ATAGTCCTGCTGCATCTGTCTCTCCTGTTTATCATTACGGGAGCTCTGGTTACCTTCTTCTGCGGCAAAAGTGGCAGCGTTGTGCTCCTCCCGGGCGAAAAGCTTTCAGGCGTTTTCCCCTTCGGCATCACGCTGGAGAGTTTTGAAGTGAAGTATTATCCCGGCAGCGAAAGGCCTTCAGACTACGTGAGCACAGTGCAGATAGACGAAGGAGAGCAAATCGTAATCTCGATGAACAATATAGGCAAGGTAGATGGCTGGAGACTGTATCAGGAAGATTATAATCTTGAGGACGGCAGTTCTACCCTGGCCTACAGTCACGACCCCTGGGGCATAGCGCTGGTGTATGCCGGATATCTGCTCCTGCTTTTCTCCCTGGCCTGTTCTTTCCGGAAGGAATCCTTCAGCTGGCTTCCGCTTGCGATAATGGCACTTTGCCTCGCGGCAGTGCTGGTTATGATGCGTAAGTTCATCTTCTATTCGCATTCCGAGCTTGTCCCAGTGCTCCGTTCTCCCCTGCTCCCGGTTCACGTGACCAGTATAGTTTTCAGCTATATGGTTTTTCTTGCGATCCTTATCATAGGCGTGGCCGGGCTCATGGTCAATACCGACAAAGCACTGAAACTTAAAGCCTTATCGGAATCACTGCTGATGCCAGGGGTGTTCATGATAGCCTTTGGCATTATTGTCGGTTCCGTATGGGCCAACATCTCCTGGGGCAACTACTGGAGCTGGGATCCAAAGGAAACATGGGCGCTGATAACAATGTTGGTATATGCGGTGCCCCTTCATTCCAGATTCATTCCCTTCCTCCGGAAACCGAAAGCATTCCACATCTACTGCATTTTTGCCTTCCTGAGCGTTCTCATCACCTATTATGGTGTGAACTTCTTCCTGGGCGGAATGCACAGCTATGCCTAGTACAGCCATAGCTGGTATTGGATTTTAAAATCCTTGGTACTGGCGCGCAGGTTGAGCCGCTGCCGTAGCTTGCGGGAGCGGTATGAGACACCTGCCACAAAAGACAGTTCCGCCTTATGTCCATACCAGGCCGGAACGCTGAAAGCTCCGGGAATATCGCGTTCATATGCATAGATACGCGAAGCCCAGCCATCGGTTTCGCACACTGTGCCGCGCAGGAAGGCTGACAGCTGAAAACGGGCGGTATCCGAAGGGGTCTTGTAGCCTGCCTCAAGATAGGCAAGGCCGCCCGGTTTCCCGCCCGTCACCAGTATGCCGTTCAACCTCAATGCTGCCTGCAGCCCGCCCCTGGAGGCTTTAAGGTCGCAACGTAAATCGTGCCTCCAGTTTGCCTGGAAGGTATCTCCGGCCGGGCTTAACTGCATGCGCTCGGTCCAGCGTAAGACAGGCTTTATTATCCAGCTCCTTCCTGCAAATTCGGGCGTCAAGTCCGTGATGAACTTGAATTGTTCGTAGTTGTTCTTTCTTGCCCTGAGCTTTTCCGGATGCACTGTCAAGTCGGCCGTCACACTCACCCAGCGCCACTGGAAACCTGCAGCAAGCCCGGCATCATCGGCAGAAGTCTTGTATCGCGCCAGCAGGCTGGCCGCGGTCTTGTATGCGGGTTCCCATACCGCACCTGCAAGGGCGGATGGGTAAGGGGCGAGAGCAAGTTCCCCGAATGTCGCCAAGTGCCCGAAAGCCTTTTTCCAATCCAGCGAAAAGCCGCTTTTGCCATTTCCGGCGCTCGCATTGAACCCTATGTTTCCTCCCTTTCCCAACCAGCCGACACATCCAGACACCTTTCCATCCGCCCCGACCCCGACGCCCAAACGCCAGTTCCGCCCATCATAGGCTGCAGCCAAGCCTCGCCTGCCCGGAGAGTACGAGCCGGTGCCAGTGAATCCGGAGGCATTCCTGCGGAAAGAAGCAACTGTCGGATATCCGCTCAGGGTAAAACCATCCCACGCCAGCAAACCCTGCCCCAGACGCACATTGTAGTCCCCGGCAATCAGCTTCCAGGGGCGCCTGCCAAACAGCGTCAGACTTACCGTCATCCTTTCTTTCCGGGACAGGAACAGTTCCGCCCTCTCCCCCAGCTCTGCATGATACTTCCCCGCATATGACGCTCCTCCGCCCTTTTCTGTCATCCGAGCCATCAGGTCCTGCCGTGTTCGCGTTATCGCACGTGCTCCGGCTGCGGAGTAACTCTCCAGAGAGATGAAATACGACAATGCCTGCACAAGCTCCGGCGTGAATCCCGGCACAGTGCCGAGTTCCGTGAGCGAAAGGATATCCCCGGTGCGCTCCCGGTAATCCATCAGGCTAGCCACCTGGTACTCGCTGAACAGGCCGCAGGA
>DGUE01000062.1 GCA_002393895.1 Bacteroidales bacterium UBA4318 | reverse complement strand
ACGGCGTGCGCCTCTGCAAGGCCGTTCGCTATCGCTATGCAAATGCCGACATGGCAGATCTTGAGGAGAAACTCAAGGAAGCCCAGGCCCAGCGCTTCCGCATCATCGTCACTGACGGTGTGTTCAGTATGGACGGAAACGTCGCCCCTATGGACAAGATCTGCGAACTCGCCGAGAAGTATGATGCCCTCGTAATGGTAGATGAAAGCCACTCCGCGGGCGTAGTCGGCAAAACAGGGCATGGCGTTGCCGAAGAATTCAATCTTTACGGCCGCATCGACATCCACACCGGAACCCTCGGCAAGAGTTTCGGCGGCGCTGTCGGCGGATTCACCACGGGCCGTCAGGAGATTATCGATATGCTCCGTCAGCGCAGCCGCCCGTATCTCTTCTCCAACTCCCTGCCGCCTATGATTTGCGGCGCCGGCATCGAGCTCTTCAAGATGCTGGAGGAATCCGACGAACTCCACACCAAACAGCAGGAGAACGTGAAGTACTTCCGTGAGAAGATGCTTGCCGCCGGCTTCGACTGCAAGCCCACCCAGAGCGCAATCCTGGCCGTGATGCTATATGACGCTCCCCTCAGCCAGAAGTTCGCCGCCCGCATGGCGGAAGAAGGCATCTTCGTAACCGGATTCTACTATCCCGTGGTCCCCAAGGGCCAAGCCCGCATCCGCGTGCAGATTTCCGCCGCGCACGAGAAGGAACACCTGGACAAGGCAATTGCCGCCTTCATCAAGGTTGGCAAAGAGCTAGGTGTTTTAAAATAGGTTGTGGCGCCCAAGTGCCTGAATGATAGGTGATTGATAAAAGTCTCCCCCTTGAAAAACTGGGGGAGACTTTTTGTAAAACATTGTGTGTCAGCTATTTGGCTGCCACCGACTTTATCCAAGGAAACCAAGTAATATACCTGCCGCAACAGCAGATCCAATGACGCCGGCAACGTTGGGAGCCATTGCATGCATCAGCAGATGATTTGACGGGTCGCACTCGAGACCGACGGCCTCGGATACGCGTGCGCTGTCGGGAACAGCAGACACGCCTGCGTTTCCTATCAGGGGATTGATCTTGTGGTCCTCGCTGCAGAACAGGTTCATTATCTTGACGAACAGCACACCGGAGAATGTGGCGATGATGAACGACAGCAGGCCGAGGCCGAAGATCAGCACGGAACGCCCGTTAAGGAATACGTCTGCCTGGGTGGATGCACCTACGGTAAGACCGATCAGGGTGGTTACGACGTCGATGAGCGGTCCGCGTGCGGTCTCTGCAAGGCGGCGGGTTACGCCGGACTCCTTGAGAAGGTTGCCGAAGAAGAGCATACCCAGCAGCGGAAGGCCAGAAGGCACTATGAATGCAGTGCAGATGAACCCCACGATAGGGAAGATGATCTTTTCTTTCTGGCTGACGGCACGGGGCTTCGCCATACGGATCAATCTTTCCTTCTTGCTGGTCAAAAGAAGCATGATAGGCTTCTGGATAACCGGCACAAGGGCCATATAGGAATATGCCGAAACCGCAATCGCTCCCATCAGTTCGGGGGCCAGCTTGCCGCTCAGGAAGATGGCAGTGGGGCCGTCTGCTCCGCCTATAATGCCGATTGCACCGGCCTCGTTGGGGGTGAATCCGAGAAGCAAGGCAAGAAGATACGCGCCGAATATGCCCATCTGCGCGGCTGCACCAATCAGCACCAGCCTGGGCTGGGAAATCAGGGCGCTGAAATCTGTCATCGCGCCTATCCCAAGGAAGATCAGTGGGGGATACCATCCCTGACGCACGCCTTGGTAGAGTATGTTCAGCACCGATCCTTCTTCATATACACCTATACGCAGGCCTTCACCTGTGGCGGGATCGAAGAAGAGGGGAATATTGCCTATAATCATGCCGAAACCGATAGGCACCAGAAGCAGGGGTTCCCAATGCTTCCTGATTCCCAGGAAGATGAACAGCAGACCTATGCAGATCATTACCAGATGCTGCCAGGTGCAGTTTGCAAATCCGGTGAACTGCCAGAATTGCTGCAGGCTGTCGATAACTGTATTTCCCATGCTTATGCTATGCTGGCGATATCTGCTCCTTCAAGGACAGAGTCGGTTTTCTTAACGTAGATGGCGCTGACGGTTCCATCACTTTCTGCGAGGATGTCGTTTTCCATCTTCATTGCCTCGATAACAGCAATCTTCTGCCCGCGTTTGACGGTATCACCCACATTGACGCATACGTCGATGATGACGCCCGGAAGGGGAGAGACAATTTTCTTGCCTGCACCGGAAGTGGCGGGGGCTGGACGGGAGCTTTCCTCTGAAGCCGCTGCCACCCTCGGCATGCTAAGAGGGAGGGGCCCAGCAACGCTGGGAGGGGTCTCGCGGAGCGAGACGGCTGAAGAGGAAAGACTCCCGTCCAGCCCGGATTCCAGTTCGACGCTATATTCTACTCCGTTGACATTAACGGATGCAATGTTGTTCTCGATAGAGTTCACGGCAACCTCGAATTCCTTGCCGTTGATCTTGAATTTATACTGACTCATTTTCTGGGAGTTTTTCTAAAGGTTAAGGTTTTATCGTTCCACATGCTCTGGCAGGGCATGATGGTGATGATGCCGGGCTCAACGTCGTGGACCGCATCGTTTAAATAAAGATGTAGCGCCATTGCGATGGCGGCGTTCACTTCGCCGCCGAGTTCAGCCTCGAGGGCCATAGCGATAGCGGCTGCTGTATCGGCATCGGGATCCTTGCCGGATGCCTTCCTGGCTTTGCGCGGCTTTCTGATCTTGGGAACATCCGAATTTGCCACTTTCCCGATGGAACTGTAGATGAAATAAAGTATCACAAGTGCGGTGAAAACAGTGGTGACGGCAATCAGCGCCAAGGTTAATCCGTGGGGATCGGTCTCAGCCATCCGCTGCGCTCCTGCTGTCATGTTTAGTAGAGTGATCATCTCTTAAAGCGGCAGATTGTCGTGTTTCTTGGCAGGAAGCTCCTGTCGCTTGTTCTGAAGGCTGTCAAGAGCGCGGATAACGCGGAAACGCGTGTTGCGGGGCTCGATGACATCCTCGATATATCCCTTCTGGGCAGCCTGGTAAGGATTGTTGAAGAGCTCTTCGTATTCGGCCTTCTTCTCGGCACGCACCTCTGCCTGCTTAGCAGGGTCGGTCTCGGCCTTTATTTCCTTACCGTAGAGCACGTTAACCGCGCCGTCGGCTCCCATAACAGCTATCTGCGCGGTGGGCCATGCGTAGTTGATGTCTCCGCGCAACTGCTTGCAGCTCATTACGATATGAGCTCCGCCATAGGCTTTGCGAAGGGTGACTGTGACCTTGGGAACGGTGGCTTCGCCGTAGGCATAGAGAAGCTTTGCGCCGTTGGTGATGACCGCGCCGTATTCCTGCTGGGTGCCGGGGAGAAATCCAGGCACGTCTACCAGAGTGACCAGAGGAATGTTGAATGCATCGCAGAAGCGCACGAAACGCGCTGCCTTCCGGGAGGCGTTGATGTCCAGCACGCCTGCCAGCACCTTGGGCTGGTTGGCAACTATGCCGACACTGCGGCCGCCGAAATGGGCGAATCCCACTATGATGTTCTTGGCGAAGTCCTTGTGTATCTCGAAGAAGTCCCCGTCGTCCACTATGGCACGGATCACCTCATATATGTCGTATGCCTTGTTGGGGTTATCGGGGATTATCTCGTTAAGTATGTCGCTCATGCGGTTCACCGGGTCGGCCGTGGGGCGCTCCGGAGCCGTTTCCATATTGTTCTGGGGGATATAGCTGAGGAGGCGCTTGATGGTATCGAGGCCGTCCTGTTCGTTTTCGGCTGCAAAGTCGGCCACACCGCTCTTGGTGGCATGCACGCTGGCTCCGCCAAGGGATTCCTGGTCCACATCTTCTCCGGTGACGCTCTTCACCACGGCAGGGCCGGTGAGGAACATGTAGGAGGTGTTCTTGACCATCAGGGTGAAGTCTGTGAGGGCGGGGGAGTAGACCGCTCCGCCTGCGCAGGGGCCGAAGATGCCGGATATCTGAGGCACCACGCCGCTGGCGAGGATGTTGTGTTCGAAGATGTCGCCATAGCCGGCAAGGGCATCGATGCCTTCCTGGATACGTGCGCCGCCGGAGTCGTTAAGCCCGATTACCGG
>DGUE01000119.1 GCA_002393895.1 Bacteroidales bacterium UBA4318 | reverse complement strand
GTTGCTGATGCTGACCGGGCCCAGGAAGTATCTGGCTTCGGGGAACTGCACGGTGGAGGCGGCAAGCCCTGTGAGAAGGAATTTGAGGCCCAGGACCTCACGCTGATACTTCTGCTGTATGAATGTACGCCCAAGTTCGAGGCAGGTAGAAAGCAGCTGCTCGTTGCCCTGGGCATAATTGAACAGGGTAGAGGTGTAAAGACCATTGATCCCGCCGTGATTGACAACAGTTTCGGTGCCTGCTCCAATGCGGTATGAACCGACTATCTCGCCGTTGGGAATGTTCCAGAGGATAAGATGATGGAAGAAGGAATCGAAACGGTCGGTATCGATAGCCTTGCCGGTGCCTTCTCCAACTGCCCGGAAGGTCTCTTCGCGGAGGCGGGCAAGCTCGCGCATGGTATTGGGAATGCCGTCTACGGTGGTGAGGTAGCAACGGTAGTCTCCTACTTCGAAGATGGCACGGTCTGCAATCGCGGCTACTTCGGAGCGCACAATTTCGGGATCGACAGGCTCTGCAAGGGGCTCCGTGATGTTCTGTGCGGCCAGCTCTTTCTTTGGCAGGCACTCTGCCTGGAGGGCATAAGTGCGGTTGCGCAGATATCTGCCAAGCTCCGGCACCGTGTACTTGCTCATCTCCTCTGGGCTGATGGCCTGGCCGATGCGTACCTTTACGTGAGTGCCTTTCTTGTTAAGCATCTCATGGATAAGGCGCACGGTGCGGAGGCGGGGATGAATCTTGCCGAGGAAATGGAAGAACCGGGAGTTGGTGCCTTCGAAGTATATCGGAATAACCGGGAATCCGGAATTCTTGATCAACTTGATGATGTTATCGGCCCAGGGCTTGTCTTCGATGACTTTCTTGTTGCCTACAGCGGTGCGCTTTGCGCCTTTCTGGTAGGTGCCGACCTCGCCTGCGGGGAAGAATCCGAGAGCACCACCTTCGTGGATGTGCTCCAGAGCCATCCTGATGCCGTGGACACTTTTTACGCTTGCCTTGCTTCCGCTCAGGTTGTCAACCGGCATGAAACTGCTCTTGAGGCTGGGAATCAGTGCGAGCACAAAGGTGGTGAGAATGCGGTAATCCTTTCTCTTTCCGCCTATTACCGAACTGAGGATGAGACCGTCTATGCTGCCGAAATGGTGGTTGGATACGGTGATGAAGCCTCCCTCTTCGGGGATGCGGGCAAGTTGTTCGGGGAGAATCTCGTAGGTGACGCCAACCTCTTTAAGCACAGCTTCGGAAAACTCCGGACCATCATGCTCCATGAGTTTCTCGTGCATTGCATTGACTTTATGTATTTCGAGGAGGCGGTGAATACGGCGGGTTACAAAGCGCCCGAATGCTCCTTTGAGCCCCAGAGCGTTCTGCAGGTCGGCTTCAGAAACTACGTACTTTTGTTTTTCCATATTGCATATGGTCAACAATGTGGGACCTAGCAGATTCGAACTGCTGACCTCTTGCGTGTGAAGCAAGCGCTCTAAACCGACTGAGCTAAGGTCCCGAATCGGAGTACAAATATACTATTATTTTTTGGAACAACAAGTATTTGATTCCGGCTTTATGATAATTCGCTTATCTTTGCAGATATGATTAAAGCCACATCCATCTCCCTGCTCTTTAGCGTCCTTGCGTTTGCGTCTTCTTGCAGTGTTTCGCCAAGTCAAAAGGTGTCATCCCTGCTTGAAAAGGGAATAATGTCCGGGGCTGACAGTTGGCTTGATGCCGAGCCTGTGACTGTTACCGCTTTCGTTGCCGAGCGCAGCGCCGGAGGCATACATGATTTCTATTCAGAAGGGGATTACTGGTGGCCGGATCCCGAGAATCCCGACGGGCCTTACATCAGGCGCGACGGCGAAAGCAATCCGGACAATTTCTCCGCACACAGGAAGGCGATGATAGATTTCAGCATGGCCGTGGGCTCACTCACGTCCGCTTATCTGCTTACGGGAGATGCCAGATATGCCGCTGCCGTGGAGAAACATGTACGTGCGTGGTTTATCGACGAAGACACAAAAATGAACCCAAGCCTCCAGTACGCCCAGGCAATAAAAGGGCGTGCAACCGGGCGGGGCATAGGCATAATCGATACTATTCATCTGATAGAAGTGGCGCAGGCGCTGATCCGCCTCAGGGATGCCGGGGCGATAAGTTCGGAGTGCATCGAAGGAGCGCAGACCTGGTTCTCGGAGTATCTCCACTGGCTGACTACCCACCAGTATGGCATAGACGAGATGAACGCCAGGAACAATCATGGCACCTGCTGGGCCCTTCAGGCGGCCGCCTTTGCCCGTTTTACGGGAAACAAGGAGATTACCGGGCTTTGCCGGCAGCGCTTCAAGGATGTTTTCCTTCCCACTCAGATGGCGGAGGACGGAAGTTTCCCGCAGGAACTGGCCCGCACCAAGCCATACGGCTATTCGCTCTTCAACCTGGATGCGATGGCAGTCCTCTGCCATATCCTGTCGCAAGATGGAGAAGACTTATGGGATGACATGCATAAAGCAGTAGAGTTCATGCTCCCATATGTCCAGGATAAAACCAAGTGGCCGTATGGAGAAGATGTCATGTACTGGGATGAATGGCCTGTGGCACAACCTGCTTTCCTGTTCGCATGGCTGCGTTTCGGCGAAGAGTCATATTACCGTGCATGGAAAAACTACGAGCACTTCCCGACAAACGCGGAAGTGCTCCGTAATCTTCCTGTTAGGAATCCTCTGATATGGCTTTAGAGCTTAATAGAGCCTGTCCTTATCTATATTGAATGAGCCCGCCAGGCGGATGTCGGTGGAACTGGCGCCAACAAGCACTTCGAATTCGCCGGCTTCGGTCCGCCACTTCATCTCTTTATCCAGGATGCTGAGATCTTTGCCCTGAAGGGTAAAGTGAAGGCGTTTTTTCTCTCCGGGCTTGAGTGGAACCCTTTCGAAACCGCGCAGCACGGAGTCGTAGGTTACCACGGAACTGTATTTGTCCCGGATGTAGAGCTGCACCACCTCGGCGCCCTCGTACTCGCCGGTATTCGCCAGGTCGAAATAAACATCTATCCGGCTGTCATCTTTCTTGCTGATTTCCAGATTGGAGTAGCTGAAATCCGTATAGCTGAGTCCGTATCCGAAAGGGTAGAGGGGGCCTACGACACGGGTGACTCCCCAGCCGTTCGGATCTCCTATCCTTCCCTGGCCGCCCTCGGAGCCCTTCTTGTAAGGGAAGTTTGTCTCAATCTGCCCCACTGCCTTTGGGAAGGTGACGGTCAGTTTGCCGCTGGGATTGTTGTCACCGAAAAGCGTTTCAGCCAGGATGTCGCCTCCTTCGCCGCTAGGGAACCACATTTCAAGAATAGCATCCATGTACTTGTCCTCCCAGTTGATGGTGAGAGGCTGGCCGTTGATGAGTACCAGGATTATGGGTTTGCCTGTCTTGTACAGTTCGGCGAGCAACTGGCGCTGACGTCCGGGGAGCTCCAGGGAAGTCCTGGACCGGCTTTCACCGGTGGCATACTTGTCTTCGCCGACAACCGCTATCACCAGGTCGGCTGCGGCCGCTTTCTCTGCAGTTCTGCGTATGCCTTCTTCTTCATCAGCAGACATAGGTTCCGGGATAATCTCGCTGACGGGCCAGCGGGAATCCTTAACATCGCAGCCTTTCTCGTAGTCTACGGTTATTCCGCTGGATTTCAGGTAGTTCCTTATACCCTGGAGCATGGTGACAGTAGGAACTCCATCCGGACCGTAGCGGCTGGTCATGAAATTGTCTTCGTCGGCAAGCGGACCGGTAACCAGTATCCTGGAATACGAATCCTTCTTCAGGGGGAGTATGTGATTCTCGTTTTTGAGCAGAACTACGCTTTCCCTTCCCATCTGCATCACGAAGTCCTTGTGCTTTTCCAGACCGACCTTCGCATCCGCTTTCTTTCCGTTCCCGGAGAAAGGATTGTCGAAGAGGCCAAGACGGAATTTGACGCTGAGCACTTCCCGAACTCTCTGGTCCAGGATTTCCTGCGACAGGCTGCCGTCTGCAAGCTGGCGGCGCACTGCATCTACGAAGATGGCGGGCTGGGTGAAGTTGGTGCGCACGTTGAGGCCTGCCTCAAGCACCTGGCGGCACGCATCGTCGTAGGTGGGGGCTACCTTATGTTTGGTGTGAACGAATTCCACGGCGTCGCTGTCGCTGACAACATATCCGTCGAAACCGTAAGTGTCTCTCAACAGCTCGGTGAGAAAATAATGCGATGCGCTCACAGGCTCGCCATTCCAGTCGTTGTAGCTGGACATAACTTCCATAGGATGAGCCTCCTCGATGACGCGGCGGAAGGTATAAAGGTAGAGTTCGTGAAGTTCTCTTGGGGTGATGTGCGGATCTGTGCGGCAGTCTGCGTCGCGTCCGCCTTTGGGCACGCCGTATGCCACATAATGCTTCATGCACGAAGCTACGCCCTGCTCCTGTATGCCTGCGGCCATCTGTATGCCGAGTTCTGCTACCACGAAGGGATCCTCACCGTAGCATTCCAGGGTCCTGCCCCAGCGTTGGTCGCGTGCGATGTCCAGAATAGGCGCATAGACGCTGTGGTAACCAAGCAGTGCCGCTTCTTCTCCCGCAATGCGGCCGGCGGTACGGACCAGCTCGCGGTCCCAGGTGGAGCCTATGGCTATGGGGGCGGGAAGGGGAGTGGCGAGGGTGTGATTGAGGCCATGTATGCCTTCGTTGGAGAACTCCACGGGGATGCCAAGCCGGGTGTTCTCGATAAACCACTTCTGCACGGTATTCAGGGCATCTACATGGTTGGAGAAGGGATAGATGTAATCCCTGTATCTGGCGGCAGATTTGCCGACACCGTTGAGATGCTCGTCAATGTTCGCCAGTCCGTCTTTCCAGACTTCATTCTTCCAGGACTCGTTAGGAAGCGCATCTTTCAGGACCCTTCCTGCGCCATATAATGTGACGAGCTGGCAGGTTTTTTCTTCGAGGGTCATGCGTGAGAGCAGATCCTCTACGCGGTCCTGTATGGCTGCCTTGGGGTTCTCGTAGACGTCCATCTTGCCGTTTTTGTTGAAATCGGTCCAGTTGGAATGGTAGATTTTGGCGGATGGCGTTGTGCTAAGGAGGGCCAGGATGGCTAAAGTACTCAGTGTCATCGGTTTCTTTTTTTGCAAATATAATAAATAATATTCCGCTTTTTGATTAGATTTGTGCACAGTGATGAAAAGGATAATTATTGCTGTTTCAGCCTTGCTGGCCCTGGTCGGCTGCAGTGTTGATACTCCCCGGAAATGGAGTGCAGAAAAGGCCAATGAATGGTATGCAGCCCAGCCCTGGCCCGTAGGATGCGTCTATATGCCGTCCTATGCTGGAACACCCGTGGAAATATGGGGAAAGGAATTCTTCCGTCCCGAAGTGGTGGACAGCGAGCTTGCCCTGGCAGAGGATCTTGGCTTCAACTGCATCCGGCTCTTCCTGTGCGATTTAGTCTGGCAGGAAGACCCCAAAGGCTTTATGGGAAGGCTGGAGAAGACAATCAGTATTGCCGACAGGCACGGGCTGCGGATACTGATGACTTTCTTCACAAATGGTGGAACCATTAAGAACCCCTATACCGGCCCCCAGCCTCAGCCAGTGCCCGGTGTTCACAATTCGGTATGGATGTCTTCTCCCGGCAAAGACATAGTCAATAACCCCGAGAAGTGGCCGATAATGGAGCGTTACGTAAAGCAGGTCATAAGGAAGTATCGGAAGGACCCCCGCATCCTTGCCTGGTGTCTTTACAATGAGCCAGCAAACACCAAGGGATTCGAGACTTTGCCGTTTATGAGGGAGGTTTTTCGCTGGGCGAGGGAAGTGAACCCTTCGCAGCCTCTGACAGCTCCTATCATAACTCTTTCGGACTGGAAGTCGCATAATGAAGAGATCTCGCAGTTCGTTCTGTCGGAAAGTGACATCATTTCTTTCCATTGCTATAAGGATCTGCCCGAATGCCGCAGGTTCGTGGAATACTGTGAGCAGTTCGGCCGGCCGGTTTTGTGTTCAGAATGGATGGCACGCAGTATGGGGTCGGATTATTACTCCATCCTCCCTCTGTTCAAAGAGAAAAAGATAGCTTGCTTCAGCTATGGCCTCGTGAACGGCAAGCAGCAGTGCCAGTATCCTTGGAACCACATTGAAAATGGTGAACCCGTTCCTTTTGAGGAAGAGCCCGATGTCTGGTTCCACGACCTTTTCCGCCCGGATCACACCCCCTACAGCGAGGAGGAAATCAAGTTTATAAAAGAAATGACGCGTTTGTATCAGAATAGCCAGTTCTGAAATAATATGCGCTCCTTTTCCGGAAAGAAGCGCATCTGAAAAATGCAATTTGCTATATCCTACTTGAGGGCTGCGTATGCCTTGGAAAGCTTCTCAGCGTAGATATTGTACTCTGTAGGGCCGTAGTAAAGTCTGGCAAACTCTACCCAGGAGCGGTTTTTGAGAGCCTCGACCATCTTTGAATTCGATTTCAGGAAAGCCACGAACAAATCAAGTTGAGCGACCTCGCTTTCTTTCATCTTGGAAACAAACTCCTGCACGGACTTGCAGCCGCACTTTCCGTAATTGAAACCCATTATCTGGAACATGCCCCAGCTCGCAGAAGAGAGAGCGGCATCTTCATGAATCGCGACGGCCCTCTCAAGACGTTCCCATTCACCGACTCCGCCGACAAACTTTGATTTGTCCAGCCTCTGGTGAAGAATATCCTCGTTGCCTTTCACGTAATTCTGAGGATTAAGGCCCCTCGTCCTGAGCTGCTGCCAGAAGATATGTCCCTGGAAAAGAATCATAGGATCGCCATTGGCCAGGAAACCACCGTGACCGCCGGTATCCACCTTCCAGACTGCCTTCAGCGCGGCAGCCTCGACACCCATTCCCTTTGCGCGGGTCTCGATGTCTTCGTCGCTGATTCCATACTTCGAGCTGTTGGATCCGTCATCCGGCAAGCCGAGTTCGCTGTACAGCACACGCTGAAGTTCACTTGTCTCTTCTCCGTCGTCTTTACTGCATGACACCACTGTCGACAAACCAAGGAAGCAGCAGAAAGCTGCAAGCATAAAACTAAACCTTTTCATAATTCTTATTCTCATCATTTCATTCTTGGCCGCGAAATTACGAAAAAAAAGGTAATTTTGCAGAACAGGAGAATGCAAAATGAATACTCTGCCTGCAAAATATCTGCTGATGACCGCAATTGCCCTGGTGGCAATGGGGTGCAGGAAGGTACATTATGAACCGGACCCCGCCGACGTCCCCTCCGGCAAAGCTCTGGTGACAGTCGTGTACGATCCCGGCGCTTTGGGCGACAGGAGCTACAACGATCTGATTTATGCCGGAGTCGAGCGGACCGCCCTCGCAAACGGGCTGCGCACAATGCAGTTTTCACCGTCCACAAGCGCGGAGGGCCTTGCAATCCTCCAGACTTATTTCGAGCAGATGTCAATGCTCCGGGACACGGTGCGGAGACTTCTCATAGTGGCGGGGAGCGAATACGACGATTATCTCCGCCGGCACAGCGATGAGCTGGGAGCATGTCCGCGCGCTGACCTGCTGTACCTTGAAACGAAGGATCCGCTTCCTGGCAAAGGATCCACCATCTGCCTGCCGTATTACAGCGCCATGTACGAGGCCGGAGCGGTCGCAACCGCGTTCTCGGACAACTTGCTCCTGATTGCCGCGAATCCCCTGGCGTCGGCCATAAGGGAGTCCGTGGAAGGTTTTACAGAAGGCTTCAATGCAAAATACGTCCTGACCGGGGATGACCATGAGCTTCAGGTGGAATGGATTTCCTATGAAGAAGGGGGCGGATTCAGGATTGACGACGAAGACGCGATGCGCATAGTCTACAACTCCGAAACCCTCCCGATCGCCCAGCTCGTATTTCCGGTGTGCGGGGGCGCTTCCGGCACATTCTACCGCATGAGCGGCCTGTTCGGAGGATTTGATTATATAGGCATCGACGTTGTCAGCATCTCTAACCACTGCCCGTTTTCCGTAGTCAAACATATCGACAGGGCCATTGACCTGTGCATCGGCCAGTGGCTGTCTTCAGAGGGGATGCCAAAGCACCAGACCCTGTCATTTGCCGACGGATGGACGGAAGTCGTCCTGCATCCCTACACCGATTTGCAGAAAGCCATCATTGAACGTTATCTGCCGGAAGATCTGCTTCAAACCATACACGCAGACGCCATGAAAAAGGAGGCCGGGAATGAGTAAAAGGCTGATTGGTATCCTGCTGTGCATCGCCGCGGGCCTGATCCTGACGGCATGCGGGAATAAAGAGACGGTGTATCAGAGCCAGCGTCACTGGACAGAATGCACGGTGGCCGTCGTGGCGCCCATTGGCAACAAAACTTCCAAAAAGCGGCTTGAGCGCACGGCGAAATGGTTCCTGGACAACTTTCGGGAAGCGCAGCGACACAACGCCGTCGCAATCGACCTCAAACTTGAATGGTACGATGAACTGTCGGAAGACCTTGTGAAGCTGAGCCGCGAACTGGCCGGAAGGGAAGATGTGATTGCAGTCGTGGGGCCTTTCGGAAACGAGAACATCGCCGACTTCGCTCCTGCCTGCAAACGAACGCTCAAGCCTCTCATGGCGCCGACGGCGACCAGCGAAGACATTATACGCCGGTATGCAGTTACGACGAGCGGCCTGAATATAAACAAGGAGCCATTCCTATGGGCCCTGACGGAAAGTGACGTCTCCTTCACCGGCCTGATGATGACCCGTTATGCTTCTGTCAGCAAGTACTACGACACCATCATACGCAGTCCGAAGGCCGCATTTTTCTCTCCCGTGGATGCATACGGAATGACATTCAACTACTGGGCTCCGTTCTATTCACTTCAGAACGATATCATCCTCCAGCAGAACCTGCAGTACGGCAACACGCAGGAACTGCTTTCCATATTCGACAAATACCGTGCGGTTGCAACCGGGCAGGGAGTGGCGGAGTCCGCTGTTTTCTGTGTGGCGGAAACGGCGGATCAGATGTATGAGGTGGCCCGCGCCAACCGCGCAGCGGTTATGAACAATGAATTCTGGAGCCTGCTTCACGACAGCACGGATCCCGACGACCCCGCCAACGACAAATACTGGCAGCTGTTCAAATCGGCGTACAACACATATTTTGCAATCCCTGGCTTTTATGAAGAAGATGTGGATGCCATGGGGCCGCGTTCATGGAATATCCTGCAGGGATACGAAGGATTTTCGCCCTACGCAGACCCTTCCACGGGTTTCGAACTCAGCTACGAGGTACGTTTCGGTTCCAAACCCGGCTTCGCCGAATGCAAGTTTTACGATGCGCTCATGGTCGTCGGTTTCGCCGCATGCCATGTGGAACATTCGGGCGTGGATGCCGACAACAAGGCTTTCAACCAGGCCATCATCGACATCACCATGAACGCCGACGGAGAGGAACTCGGCGGAGCTGCCTGGAACGCCACATCCATGGAAGTGTATCTGAATGCACTCGAGCAGGGGCGGCTGCTTCACTTCATCGGTGCGTCAGGAGAAATCAGTTTCGACAGTCAGACCTACACCGCGGCCACTTCAACCACCTATGTCCTCTGGCAGATTCTGGACGGTGAAATCCATCACCGGGGTTATTTCGGAGGATCCGGAGGCCGTACCGCCGATGCCAACGCCGCCTGGCGATATCTCTACAGCGAGCAGCAGGCAAGGTCCGATTTCGACTCCCAGGCTTCGGGCGGCGCGGTTTTCAGCTATCCCGAACTCGACTGCCAGTATGCTGTCCTCGTGCAGGGCAGCAACGGTTTCAGCAACTATCGGCATCAGGCAGATGTGCTCGGCGTGTATCAGATGCTCCGCAGCCGCGGTTTCCCGGACGACCATATCATCCTCGTTCTGGACAAGGACATGGCTTCGGACGAGATGAATCCCGAACCGGGGATTGTCAGGAACGCGGAAGACGGACCCGACCTTCTTGGAGGCACAGACGCCCTTCCCGCCGCCGTCATGGATTACGACAGCAAGGACCTCTCCTCCGCCGATATAGCCGACATCCTGCTGGGCAGGAGCAGCGGACGGCTCCATACAGTGCTGCCGCAGGACGCCGGAGCGAATGTCCTTCTTTATTGGAGCGGCCACGGACACAGCCAGCCCACCGACGGAGCCGATGAATTCTGCTGGAGAGACAAACCCCCGGGCGAAGGCTTCGGCGCCGGGCTCCTCAAGGAGACAGCGGAAAAGATGACATTCCGAAAGCTGCTGATATGCGCCGAACCGTGCTACGGGGAGGCTGTCATACGCAATGTTGACGGAATCCGGGGAGTCCTCGCCATTTCCGGGGCAAGCGCCAACGAAATGTCGTGGGCTGAGCACTGGAACTCCTCGGCGCGCATCTGGATGTGCGACAGGTTCTCCCTCAGTCTGACAGATTATCTGACGGAGAATCCGGAATGCAATTTCCGGGATCTGTTCCTCTACCTCGCCGCCCATACCCTTGGCTCGCACGCAAAAATCGTGGGCGCCGCCTCCTACGGGAATCTGTATCTGGAAAGCCCGGGAGAGTTTGTCCGGTATTGTTTTACTGACCGAAAAAGCATATCTTTATAATTATGGACATCATACTTCACAAAAAAGTTCTCGCAGAGGATGTCTATCCCATACCCTCGCGGGCCTTGACGGCCACGAAATCCTTGCTGCCGTCCACAATCTTGGCCACGATGTTTCGGGAGCCAAGATTCACGTACTTCAGCTCAGAGGCAAAACGCAGATGCACCACCTGCAAGGCCGATTCCGGAGCATGCCCACCCAAGGATAAGGATTACCTCTGTGGTTTTACTTGCTGGGTACTTGCCGAAGAACCTTGATATAAAATAAATAGCCCGCTCAATAAGAAACTGGCTAAAAGGCTAACTATTTGATTATCAAATCAATATTCCTCTTCGTTAAATATATGGAATATTGTCTATAATTGTTTTATTGTCAAGCAGTTACAACAATGTTCAAAATCTCGGATAGTTACTGGGAAAGTCTGAGGCAGGGTAATAGTCATCAACTGACATGATGAATCCCATTTTTACTATCCCTGGAAAAAACTACTCTTTTGTGAAATACAATTGACCGCAATAAGAACACCCAAACTTTGGCTTGGGAATGTATGTTTCTTCACCATTCTCATTTACTTCTATCCAACCGGGCATGCAACCCCCTAATAATAATTTCCCATTTTTTGCCTTTTTTAATCCAATGTCAGAAGGAAGACCATATAATATTGGAACAATCTTGTGTCCACAAATCTGACATT
>DGUE01000139.1 GCA_002393895.1 Bacteroidales bacterium UBA4318 | reverse complement strand
ACGCCATCCGCCGCAGGGTGATACTTGAAGCGCGGGAAAGGGGGGAGGTGATCATGGCCTGCATGCATGTGAACAATCCCAAGACGGGCAAGGATTCCTGGGACAATTCCTCCGCCGAGGTGGTGAAGGAACTCCTAACCGAGGGCTCCGCCACCCAGAACAAGTACCGCGCCTGGCTCGACCGCCTTGCGGACTTCGCCAACAACCTCAAAGACTCCAAGGGCAATCTTGTGCCAATCATCTTCCGAATGTACCACGAGCACACCCAGGAATGGTCGTGGTGGGGGAGCAAATGCACCACAGCAAGCGAGTTCGTCCAGCTCTGGCAGATAACCATCCAGTACCTGCGGGACTACAAGGGAGTGCACAATTTCCTCTATGCCATCTCCCCCCAGATGGACGGTATCTACACCGATCCGCAGGAGCGCATACGCTATCGCTGGCCGGGAGATGAATGGGTGGATTTTATCGGGATGGACTGCTACCACGGCAAGAACAACGTGGCCTTCGCTGCCAACCTGAAGGCCCTGGTGGCGGTTTCCGAGGCTAAGCGCAAGCCTTGCGGGGTTACGGAAGACGGCCTCGAATCCTTCACCCAGTCCGATTACTGGAGCCGCTTCCTGGTGAACCCCTCTGAAGGCCGCCGTATATCGATGATAACGATGTGGCGTAACAAGTACGTGGGCAACGACGAAGCCGACAAACACTATTTCAGCGTCTATCCCGGGCATCCTTCCGAAGAAGATTTCCGGAAGATGTACGCTCTTGACAGGGTACTTTTCAGCAAAGACCTCCCGGACATGTACACCATGCCGGCAGGATATGAAGTAAAATGACACACCATATGACCAAAACCTTAATCAAGACCCTTGTGCTTGCCCTGGCGCTTCTGGCGGGAACGCTGGCAACGGCCCAGAACACGCGCACGCTGCGGGGAAAGCTCACCGAAGATTCGGGAGAGCCCTTGCCCGGAGCGGCCGTGGTGATCAAGGGTACCACCCGCGGAGCGGTGGCCGGAGATGATGGCCGCTACACGCTGGACCTGCCTGCCGGGGAAGTTACCGTGGAGGCATCCTTCGTGGGCTACCTCTCCAAAACCTTCCGTGTGGGTGCATCGCAGGCCGTGCTCGACATCGTGCTGCAGCCGGACATCAACCTGATGGAAGAGGTGGTGGTGACGGCATTCGCCACCCAGAAGAAAGTGAACGTCACCGGAGCCATCAGCTCCGTTGGAGGCGGCGACCTGCTGGCCACGCCGGTATCCAACATCGCCAACGCCTTGATAGGCAATACCCCAGGCGTGGCGGGACTGCAGACCTCCGGTGAACCTGGCCGCAATGCGGCGGATATCTACATCCGCGGCGTCTCCACCTATGGCAACGCCACACCGCTCATAATAATCGACGGAGTGGAGCAGGCCAGCGAGCAGGCCTTCCAGGAGTTCAACGCAATGGATGCCAACGAGATACAGAGCGTCAGCGTGCTGAAGGATGCATCTTCCACCGCAGTTTATGGTGTGCGCGGTGCGAATGGTGTGATCATAGTCACTACCAAGCGCGGATCCGCAGGCAAGCCGGTAATCAATTTCTCCGGAGGCTTCGGCCTCACCTCGGCAAATATGCTCCAGGAGGGCACCACGGCCTATGAGTACGCCCTTTTCCGCAACGAGGCCATACGCAATGAACAGCGCGGCTATGCCGGCAACGAAGGCCTATCCGCCTATATCTACGACGACTACGACCTCTGGAAATTCAAGAACAACCGCGACTTTACCCCCCAGGAGGTGGATGCGATGCCCGGCCTCACCTCCGAGCAGAAGGAACAACTCAAGAACACCCCGGCCCTCTACTATGCCGACCACAACCTCTACAAGGAGCAGTTCAACGGAGTGGCTCCCCAGTACCAGGCCAACCTGAACGTTAGCGGAGGAACCGACAGGGTGAAGTACTTCGTATCCTTCGGCTACTTCCGCCAGGAAGGTATTGGAAAGGACGTATCCTACTACGGCGCCAACACCGGGTCTCTTTTCAACCGCTACAACTTCCGTTCGAATTTCGACGTGGCCATCACTCCCCGCACCACCCTCACGGTGAACACCGCAGGGCAGTTCGGCGAGACCACGGGCCCGGGCAACAGCGCCGATGCCTACGATATGGAGGCGCGCTACAAGATAATAATGCAGTACATCTACGACTGCAACCCCTTCATCAGCCCCGGCATAGTGGACGGGCATCTGATCAGCGGCTTCTCCGGCATCGAAGGCTCCATCCAGAATCCTCTTGCGGCCAAGACCAACAGCAACATCGGATTCCAGAACGCGCTTTATAACCTGCTGATGAGCGGCACCGCCACCATCTACAACAGCCTGCTGGACAATACCCTGCGCCTCACTCACCAGATGGACTGGCTGACCCCCGGACTCAAGGCTCACGCCACGGTTTCCTATCAGGACAACTACAACCGTTATGTGAAATATACCCCCACCCTGCCCGCCTATTCAATACAGCGCAACGCCGACAATCCCCTCGAGTACGATTTCTTCGGCGGTTCGATGGGTGCGGGGTCATTCGAGTCCTGGGGCTATTCCAACTGGAACAAGTTCTATGTAGATGCCGGTCTGGACTGGGCCGCGACCTACGGCAAGCACGAGCTGAGCGCCCTGCTGCTTGGCAAGGCATCCAAATACACCATGCCCTACGACAGCTTCCACGTGCCTTCCGGCATTATGGGTTTCGTGGGGCGCATCACCTATAACTACGCCGACCGCTATATGGCGGAGTTCAACGTTGGCTACAACGGCACCGAGCAGTTTGCGGAAGGCAGGCGCTTCGGCCTCTTCCCGGCAATCTCCGCAGGATGGGTGCCTTCGCTCGAGCCCTGGTTCCCCCAGAACAGGATAGTGAGTTTCCTGAAGATACGCGCATCCTACGGCGAGGTGGGTAACGACCAGC
>DGUE01000171.1 GCA_002393895.1 Bacteroidales bacterium UBA4318 | reverse complement strand
ATGCCCTGGTCGCCGGCACCCTGATCCATTTCGTCGGAACGCACGACCCCGCGGTTGATGTCCGCGCTCTGGCCGTGGATGGTAGAGATAACCCCGCAGGAAGCGGCGTCGAAGCCGTATTCTGCCTTGGTGTAACCTATGCGGGCGATGGTTTCGCGGGCAACTCGGTCGATATCGACATAAGCGCTGGACTGGACCTCGCCTCCAACTACCACCAAGCCGGCGGTGCAGAAGGTCTCGCAGGCAACTTTCGCCTCCGGGTCCTGGCGCAGGAATTCATCTAGAATCGAATCTGAAATCTGGTCGGCAACCTTGTCAGGATGCCCTTCCGAGACACTCTCGGATGTGAAGAGATAATTCATTTTAGCATTTTTTTAAAGTTACAGGGGTTGCAATCAGTCAAATCTTTCCCCTTCGGGGTGCAAAGATACAAGAAATTATATTATCTTCGCACCACGAAAAAACATATTCACACAATAAAGTTTATGAAAAACATTTTTAAAAGACTGTCGCTGAGCCTCTTAGCGGCGCTTTTCGTTGTCTCTGCCTATGCGCAGGTAACGACATCATCGCTCGGCGGCCGAGTCGTAGACCAGGCCGGTGAGCCCGTGCCCGGCGTGGCAGTGGTTGCCACCCATGTTCCTTCCGGAACCACCTACGGAGTGGTGACCAACGGCGAAGGCCGTTACACCATCCAGGGTATGCGTACCGGCGGCCCTTACACTGTGGAAGTGAGCTGCCTTGGATTCGCTCCCGTCAAGTATTCCGACGTGACCCTCTCCCTCGGTGAACTTTATAGCCTGAACGCAGTCATGAAAGATGATACCGAACTGCTTCAGGAGGTTGTTGTGACTGCAAGCCCCACTTCGAAATTCGCTTCTGTAGAGAAGACAGGTGCTTCTACCAACATCAATTCCCGTCAGCTGACGGAACTGCCCACCGTGAGCAGGAGCATGTCCGATGTTGCAAAGCTTTCACCTTTTGGAGGCAACGGACTCAACTTCTCCGGATCATCCGGCCGCAGCTCCAACTTCACCGTGGACGGTGCGAACTTCAACAATAACTTCGGTCTGAGCACTGCTCTTCCCGGCGGTGGCAACCCCATCTCCATCGATGCAATCGAGGAGGTTCAGGTTGTGGTTTCCCCTTACGATGTTCGCCAGAGCAACTTCATCGGCGGTGGCATGAACGCCATTACCAAGTCCGGTACCAACACCCTTAAGGGCTCCGCTTACGTCTACCACCAGAACGAGAATCTCCACGGCTCACGTATCGACGGCGTGGACCTCGAAAGGAGCAAAGACCGTGAGACCACCTACGGATTCACCCTCGGCGGCCCCATCGTCAAGAACAAGCTCTTCTTCTTCGTGAACGCAGAGTATATCCCGAATCCTACCGAGATCAACAGATGGCGCACTTCCGAGGACGGCGTCGCCGATGAAGACCGCATGATCACCCGCGTAACCTCCGCAGAGGCTGAGACCATGCGCAACTTCCTCAAGGATACCTACAACTACGATCCCGGTTCCTACACCAGCTACAACAAGGATCAGAGCAATATGAAGTTCCTGGGCCGTATCGACTGGAACATCAGCCAGAAGCATCATCTCGCTCTCCGTTACAACTACACCAACTCCAACGCCTGGAAGACCCCTTCCACCTCCCGTTCGGACTTCGGTACCAGCATGACCTACGACATGGTCAGCAAGTATGGCCTCCTGTTCAGCAACACCATGTACAACCAGATGAACAAGATCGCCACTTATTCCGCCGACCTCAACAGCCGTCTCACCGACAATCTCTCCAACCAGCTGCTCGTCACCTACTCCAACATCCAGGACGTGCGCGGTTCCGATTCGGATTTCTTCCCCTTCGTGGAGATTTTCGCAGGCGACCTTGGCGAGGATCACGCCAGCGAGCCTTACATGGACTTCGGATATGAGCTCTTCACCTATCGCAACAATGTTCAGAACACAACCCTGAACATCAAGGACGATGTTACCTACTACAAGGGAGACCACAAGATCACCGCAGGTGTCAGCTTCGAGTCCCAGATGGCACTCAACGCCTACATGCGTAACGGCACCGGTTCCTACCGTTTTGCCAGCCTGAGCGATTTCTATGCAGGAAAGGCTCCTATAGAGATGGCATTCGACTGGGGCTTCGACGGAGAGGAAGAGCCTGCAGCAAGGGTGCACTTCTACCAGATTGGCCTCTATGCACAGGATGAGTGGAACGTCAACGACCAGCTCAAGCTCACTTACGGCGTGCGTTTCGACAACCTTTCCTTCGACGAGAGCGACGTTATGACCAACAATGCCGCCTATGCAATCGACTACGGCGGACGTAAGGTCGACACCGGTAAGTGGCCCAAGACCCACATCCAGGTCAGCCCCCGCCTTGGCTTCAGCTATGACGTATTCGGCGACAAGCGCCTCAAGATCCGTGGCGGCACCGGTCTCTTCGCAGGCCGTATTCCTCTGGTGTTCTTCACCAATATGCCTACCAACGCAGGTATCGTGAAGGGCCGCGCCACCAAGATCACCGATGCTGCCACCCTCGCAGCAATGATGCCCGGCGGCAAGATGATTACCGACCGTTGGGATATCCTCGATGCCCTCAATGGCATCAACGCCAGCAAATATCCCAAGACCATCACTCCTGAAACCGCTCCCGCCCCCAGCGAAATCGCAGGCGTGGACCGCAACTTCAAGATGCCTCAGGTGTGGAAATCTTCCATCGCTTTCGACTGGACCCTTCCCGTTTCCTTCCCTGTCACCATCACAGGCGAATATATCTTCAACAAGACCATCAACGGTGTGATGCTCGACAACTACGCCATCTATCAGGACAACAGCGGTTGGCCTACTTTCAACGGCGCAGACAACAGGCACATCTATCCTGCAACCTACAAGTACAACAAGACCAACGCCTTCGTGCTCACCAACACCAACAAGGGCTATGGTTCCGTTGCCACCATCTCCATCAATGCAGAGCCTGTCAAGGGCCTGGACTTCACTGCCGCATACACCCACACCGTCAGCAAGGAAATCACCGGTATGCCCGGTTCCAACGCTGCCGCTGCATGGCAGTACATCCCTTCGGTGGATGGTCCTAACTTCAACGTGCTTCACAACTCCAGCTACAACCTGCCCGACCGTCTGATGGCCTCCATCAGTTACACCGACAAGGCACACAACCACTGGAGCCTCCTTTATGAGGGCCTCCGCTACGGCGGCAACAGCTACCTCTATTCCAACGACTTCAACGGTGACGGCTACGCCTACGACCTGATCTACATCCCTACCGATGACGAGATTGGTGTCGGCGCCGGCGCCCAGTTCCGTTTCGCAACTCAGGAGGATATGGACAAGTACGTCGAGTTCGCAAAGCAGGATGAGTATCTCAGCAGCCACAAGGGCCAGTATGCCG